>JAITMI010000083.1 GCA_031277435.1 Pseudomonadales bacterium | reverse complement strand
CTCCGTGGCGATCTGGCGTTTGTGGCGGGAGCAGGGCGGGGCGGGGCCGGCGTTTCTGGCCGGGCACAGCCTGGGCGAATATTCCGCGCTGGTGGCGGCGGAGGCTTTGGCCTTCGCCGATGCGGTAACACTGGTCGAGCAGCGCGGCAAATTCATGCAGAGCGCGGTGCCGGTGGGCACGGGCAGCATGGTGGCCATTATTGGTCTTGATGATGAGGCGGTGACCGCCGCTTGCCAAAGCGCCTCCACGGCGACGGAAGTCGTCGCGGCGGTGAATTTCAATTCGCCGGGGCAGGTGGTGATTTCCGGCCAGGTCGCGGCGGTAGAACGCGCCATTGAGGCGTGCAAGGCCGCTGGCGCCAAACGCGCCTTGCCGTTTCCGGTGAGCGCGCCGTTTCATTCGCCCTTGATGCGGCCCGCCGCCGAGCGCTTCGCCACTATATTGGAACAAGTCGCCATACAAGCGCCCAAGATCGCGGTGCTGCATAACGTCGGCATTGAGCCCTGCGCCGATCCGGCCCTGATCCGTCAAAAACTGGTGACGCAAATTTATTCGCCGGTGCCCTGGGTGGCCACGGTGAACGCCTTGGCGGCGCGAGGCGTTACCCGCGCGCTGGAGTTCGGCCCTGGCAAGGTGCTGGCCGGCTTCAACAAACGCATTCAACCGGAGATGGCGATCGCCTCGGTCAACGACCCGGCCAGCCTCAGCGCGGCGCTCGCCGCCTAATTTGTATAAGGAATCCCCCATGAGCATCGCTGACAAACTGGCCCTGGTCACCGGCGCCACCCGCGGCATCGGCAAAGCCATCGCCTTGGAACTTGGCCGCCGCGGCGCCACCGTCATCGGCAGCGCCACCAGCGCCGAAGGCGCCGAGCGCATCAGCGCCTATTTAGCGGAAGCCGGTATCAAGGGCAAAGGGCTGCTTTTGGACGTTGGCTCCGATACCTCGGTCGATGCCGTCTGCAAGGAAATTCAGGAACAATTCGGCGGCGTGGACATTCTCATCAATAACGCCGGTATCACCCGCGACAATCTCTTGATGCGCATGAAGGATGACGAATGGGACGCGGTGCTCAACACCAATCTCAGTTCAGTATTCCGCATGACCCGCGCCCTGGTGCGCGGCATGATGAAGGCGCGCTGGGGCCGCATCATCAGCATCAGCTCGGTGGTGGGTTCGAGCGGCAATCCGGGGCAGGTGAACTATGCCGCCGCCAAGGCCGGCATTGAAGGCTATTCCCGCGCGCTGGCGCTGGAAGTCGGCTCGCGCGGCATCACCGTCAACTGTATCGCCCCCGGCTTCATCGACACCGACATGACCCACGATTTGCCCGAGGAACAGGCCAAATTGCTGCTAAGCAGGATTCCGCTGGGCCGCTATGGCCAGGCCGAAGAAATCGCCGCCGTGGCGGGCTTTTTGGCCTCCAAGGAAGCCGGCTACATCACCGGCGAAACTATCCATGCAAACGGCGGAATGTATATGGCATAATCCAGCCCCGCCGCCGTCCTGAGTCTGGTTCAGCCTCGATTCAGGGAACGCGCGGCGCCAGAGCGCCAGGGCCCCCGTGGGGCGGCGCCTGGCCAATACGACAGGATTCGATTATCACTTTGTACTCAACCCAGGAGCGCTTGACACATATGAGTAGCATTGAAGAACGAGTGAAGAAGATTGTCGCCGAACAACTCGGCGTCAAAGAAGAAGAAGTAAAGAATTCCGCCGCCTTTGTCGAAGACCTTGGCGCTGATTCGCTCGATACCGTAGAGCTGGTGATGGCGCTCGAAGAGGAATTTGAAACCGAAATTCCCGACGAGGAAGCCGAAAAAATCACCACCGTTCAACTTGCCATTGACTATATCAATCAACACCTCTGATGCAACCGCGATGCGCCCAAGCCGCTGAATTTAGGGCTTGAGGCTGGTTTCATCGCATCCAAAAGCTACTCAGGACACTGTTCTGAGTAGCTTTTTTATGGGGCTGTCTGCTTGATTACCCGCGCCTTGCTTATCGTGGAGGAATGATCTTGTCTCGAAGAAGAGTCGTCATCACCGGCATGGGCGCCTTGACGCCGCTGGGCAATACGGTGGCGCGAACTTGGGAAGGCTTGTGCGCCGGCAAAAGCGGCATCGCGCCGCTGATGCACTTTGACGTCAGCGCCTACAGCACCCGTTTTGGCGGCTCGATCCGCGACCTCGACATCAGCGCCTACCTCGAACCCAAGGAAGCGCGCCGCATCGACGCCTTTTTGCACTACGGCGTAATCGCCGGCATCCAGGCGGTGCGCGACAGCGGCATTCTCGAAGGCGGCTACGATCCCTTGCGGATCGGCGTGGCCTCGGGCTCCGGCATCGGCGGCATCAGTTCGATCGAAAACACCCTGCATACCATCGACGGCGCCGGCCCGCGCAAGGTGTCGCCGTTTTTCGTGCCGGGCGCGATCATCAACATGATCTCGGGCACGCTGTCGATCATGTTCAATTTTCAAGGCCCCAACATCGCCATCACCACCGCCTGCACCACCGGCACTCACAACATCGGCATGGCGGCGCGCATGATCGCTTACGGCGATGCCGACGCCATGATCGCTGGCGGTTCCGAAATGGCGAGTTCGCCGGTGGGCCTGGGCGGTTTCTGCGCGGCGCGCGCGCTCTCCACCCGTAACGACGACCCCGAGCGCGCCAGCCGCCCCTGGGACGCCGGGCGTGACGGCTTCGTGCTCAGCGACGGCGCCGGCATGATGGTGCTGGAAGAATACGAAGCCGCGAAACGGCGCGGCGCGCATATCTATGCGGAACTGGTCGGCTTCGGCATGAGCGGCGACGCCTATCACATCACCTCGCCCCCCGAAGATGGCCGCGGCGCCGCCGCCTGCATGGCCAACGCGCTGCGCGATGCCGCCATCGCGCCAGAGCAGGTGGATTACATCAACGCCCACGGCACTTCCACGGTGGCCGGCGACTTGGCGGAAACCCGCGCCATCCATCGTGTGTTCGGCAGTCATGCCCAGCGTCTGGCGGTCAGTTCCACCAAGTCGATGGTGGGGCATTTGCTGGGCGCTTCGGGCGCGGTGGAAGCGATCTTCAGCGTGCTGTCGCTGCGCGATCAGGTGGCGCCACCCACCATCAATCTGGACACCCCCGGCGAAGGCTGCGACCTCGACTACGTGCCGCACACGGCGCGCGACATGCGGCTGGAGGTGGTGGTCAGCAACTCCTTTGGCTTCGGGGGCACCAACGGTTCGCTGGTGTTCCGGCGCATCTGAGGCGTCGATGAACGGCGGGCGGCTACTCATCAACGGCGAAGCTGGGACGAGTCTGCCCGTCAGCGACCGCGGCCTGGCCTTTGGCGATGGCCTGTTCGAGACCATCTTGGTGCGCGGAGGCCGCCCGATCCTCTTGCAAGACCATCTGGCGCGGCTGGGGCTCGGCCTGATCGCACTTCGCATTCCACTTGAAGTAAATCTCCTAATAGCTGATATTGAAAAGCTATTTTCTCTTTACGAACCACGCGACGCCGTGCTCAAAATCCTCTGCACCCGCGGCCAGGGCGGGCGCGGTTACCGGGTAAGCGGCGAACTTACGCCCACCCGCATCTTGAGCCTGCACCCGCTGCCGCCGCCTTTGCCTGAAGGCGGCATCAAAGCCTTTCTCTGCCGTCAGCGCCTGGCGACGCCAGCGGCGCTGGCTGGCTGCAAGCATCTCAACCGCCTGGAACAAGTGCTGGCCAGCCTGGAATGGCCGGACGACAGCTTCCACGAAGGCTTGATGCTGAACGCGGCGGGCGAGGCCATCGAAGGCACGCGCACTAATCTGCTGCTAGCGCGCAATGGCCGCTGGCTGACGCCGGACTTGAGCCTCTGCGGCATCGCCGGCGTCATGCGCGCTCAGCTCTTGCGGCGCTGGGGCGCGCGCTTGGAAGTGGCGCGTCTCACCTTGGACGAGGTGCTCAGCGCCGAGGAACTGTGTTTCTGCAACAGCGTGAGCGGCATAATGGCGGTGCGTTCCTTGCTGGATAATGACGGCGAGGAACATCATTACCAAAGCGGGCCGCTATGCGCAGAGGCGCACGCGGCGTTTGAGGAACTTGTGACATGAAGTCAGCCATCCGCACCAGTCTGATCATTTTGGGACTATTGGTCTTATTCGTGAGCGCGGCGCTTGGCGCGCGCGTATGGCTGCATTACCAGTACCTGGAACAGCCGCTCAAACTCGACGGCGATTATGTACTGAACGTACCACAAGGCAGCAATCTCACCCGCGTGCTGGCGCAATTGGAACGCGAAGGCATTATCCCCAGCGCGCTTGATCTACGCCTGTATGCCCGCTTCAACCAGGACGGCACCGCCTTGCAAGCCGGTGAATACCTGCTGCAAAGCGGGCTCGATGGCCGCGCCTTGCTGCGCAAGCTGGCGAGCGGCGAGGTGATCTTGCACCAATTACGCCTGCTCGAAGGCTGGACCATCGCGCAGGCTTTGGCGGAAATTCACAGCAACCCGGCAATCACGCCGCTACTGCGCGACGTGGCGGATTTGCGCGAGCGCCTGCATTTGGAACAAGACGCCGAAGGGCTGTTTTTCCCCGATACTTACACCTTCGTGCGCGGCACTAGCGATCTCGACTTGCTCAAGCAGGCGCATGAACTGATGAGTCAAGAACTAGCGCGCGCCTGGGCCGAGCACGATGCTGGGCTGCCTTATGTCAACGCCTATGATCTCTTGATCATGGCCTCGATCATCGAAAAGGAAACCGCGGTGGCGGATGAGCGCCCCTTGATCGCTGGCGTGTTCGTGCGCCGCCTGCAACAGGGCATGCGTCTGCAAACCGATCCCACCGTGATTTACGGCCTCGGCGCCGCCTTCGACGGCAACCTCACCCGCGCTAATCTGCAAAGCGACACCCCCTGGAACACCTATACCCGCGACGGCCTGCCGCCAACGCCAATCGCCTTGCCGGGCCGCGCCGCGCTCTTGGCCGCCGCGCATCCGGATGATTCCAGCGCGCTGTATTTCGTCGCCAAAGGCGATGGCAGCCATTATTTTTCCGCCAATTTGCGCGAGCACAATGCGGCGGTGCGCCGTTATCAACAAGGAGGTCAATAACGTGGAAGGGGCAGGGCAGCGCGGGCGCTTCATCGCCATCGAAGGCATCGACGGCGCCGGCAAGGGCGTGCAAAGCCGCGCCTTGGTGGATTGGCTGCGGCGCTTGCCGCTTGAGGTACTGCATACCCGCGAGCCGGGCGGCGCGCCGGGCGCGGAAGAAATCCGGCAGCTTTTAGTCACCGGCGCCGCGGCGCGCTGGGACAGCATGACGGAATTGCTCCTGGTCTACGCCGCGCGGCGCAATCATCTGACGCAAACGATCTGGCCAGCTCTGGCGCAAGGGCAGTGGGTGGTCAGCGACCGTTTCGCCGATTCCTCGCGCGCGTTTCAAGGCGTCGCGGGCGGCCTCGGCCTTGCCGTGGTGGAGCAAATGCACGCCTTGGTGGTGGGCGATTTCGCGCCGGATCTGACCATCGTGCTCGATCTCGACCCCGCCGTGGCGCTGGCGCGCACCGAGCGGCGCGGCGGCGCTGAGGACCGCTTCGAGAAAAAAGGGCTCAGCTACCAAACCCGCGTGCGCGAAGGTTTCCGCGAGCTGGCGCTGCGCTCACCGCAAACCCATTTATTGATCGACGCCGCGCAAAGCATGGAGCAAGTCACCTCCGCGCTGCTTGAGGCCGTGGCCGAGCGCCTGCAACTGCAACAGGAGCGCGCTTGATGGCGCTCTTGCCTTGGCATCAGGAACCTCTAACACGGCTGCATCAGTTGCGCGAGCAAGGCCGCCTGAGCCACGCCTGGCTGATCGACGGCCCGGCGGGCGCTGGCAAACTGGCCTTCAGCAAGGAAGTGGCGCGCTGGCTGTTCTGCGCCGCGCCAACACAGCAGGGCGCTTGCGGGCGGTGTCAGGACTGTCATCTGTTTGAAGTGGGCTCGCACCCCGATTGGCTGCTATTGGAGCCGGAAAAAAAACTATTGAAAGTGGATCAGGTGCGCGAACTGATCGACTTCGCGCAACTGAGCAACCAGCGCGGCAGCAAGGTGCTGGTACTGGCTCCAGCGGAAGCGATGAACCTCAACGCCGCCAATGCGCTGCTCAAGATTCTGGAAGAACCGCCGCCCGATACGCTGCTCCTGCTGGTCAGCCAGCACAGCGCGCAACTATTGCCCACGCTGCGCAGCCGCTGCCAGCGGCTCAGCCTGAGCCTGCCCGAGCCTGACGCAGCCTTGCGCTGGCTGCGCGAACAAGGCGTCAAGGACGCCGAAAAACTGCTGGCGCATGCGCAAGGTGCGCCGCTCAAGGCGCTCGCGATGGCCGAAGACGATACGCTGGCCGCGCAAGACGCCATGCTGGCGCAGCTCGATGCGCTCTTGGCTAATAGCCTTACCGCGGTTCAAGCGGCAAAAGCATGTGAAAAATTCCCGCTTCAGACTAGCATTGAATACCTGCTGAGTATTTGCCAAGCGTTGCTGCGAGCCGTGCAGGCGGAACTCACGCCTCCGGCTGAATTCGCGCCGCTGTGGGAACGCTTGCGCCAATCGGGCGCGGCCGCCACGTTGCCGCTTTTATTGCACGCCTATCAGCAACAAGCGCAAGCCGCCTACAAAGTGGCGCAAGCGCCGAACAACGCCAATGCGCTGTTGATGCTGGAGGCTTTGTTTGGTGATTGGGTGAGGTTGCGGGAAAGGTTGCGGCGGGCTGCCCGATTTTTGTAACGGATTCTAACAACAATGACTTTGGACCAACGATGAAACTCTCGCAATGCCATAACTTTCAGGACTTCCGCAAGCTGGCCAAACAGCGCCTGCCTTATCCGATCTTCCACTACATCGACGGCGCCGCCGACGATGAAGTCACCTACCGCCGCAATACCAGCGCCTACGACAGCGTGGATCTGGTGCCGAACGTGCTGGCCGGGGTCGCTGATCTCGACATGTCAGTGGAAATATTCGGTAAAAAACTCGCGCTGCCGCTCTACTGCGCGCCCACCGCCTTGCAGCGGCTGTTCCATCCCGATGGCGAACGCGCGGTGGCGCGCGCGGCGAAAAAATTCGGCACCATGTTTGGCGTGTCCTCGCTCGGCACGGTCAGCGTGGAGGAAATCGGCGCCATGATTGATACGCCAAAACTGTTCCAGTTTTATTTTCACAAGGATCGCGGCCTCAACGACAGCCTTCTGGAACGCGCCCGCGCCGCCAACTTCGACGTCTTGGCCTTGACCGTGGACACCATCACCGGCGGCAACCGCGAACGCGATCTGCGCACCGGCTTCACCTCGCCGCCGCGCCTGACGCCTTCGAGCCTGCTCAGTTTCGCGCTGCGCCCCGGCTGGGCCTGGAATTATTTCACCCATCCCAAGTTCGATTTGCCGCAGCTTTCCACCCACGTCAGCGAAGGCTCCAGCCTTGCCACTTCGATCGGCGATTACTTCGCCAAGATGCTGGATCAAAACATGAACTGGAAAGACGCCGAGGCGCTGCGGGCAAAATGGAACGGCCATTTCGCGCTCAAGGGCGTGATGAGCGTGGCGGACGCGCGGCGCGCGGTGGACATCGGCTGTACCGGCATCATGGTGTCGAACCACGGCGGCCGCCAGCTCGACGGCTCACGCGCGCCCTTTGACCAATTGGCCGAAATCGTTGACGCGGTAGGCGACAAGCTCGACGTCATCTGCGAAGGCGGCATCCAGCGCGGCACCCACGTCCTGAAGGCGCTGTCGCTCGGCGCCAAAGCCTGCTCGGGCGGGCGGCTTTACCTCTACGCCTTGGCCGCCGCCGGCCAGGCGGGAGTAGAACGCGCCCTGGGGCAAATACGCACTGAAATCGAGCGCGATATGAAACTGATGGGTGTTAAATCCGTCAGTGAATTGAATCGCGATAATTTGCGTTTTCGCTGAAGCGTTTCAAAACCCCGCCACCCCGCCCGCGCTACGCGGGTCGGAGGCGCCGGTGAACACGCCATTGCCGAGGCCGATGCTGTTGGCGTCGCCAATGCCGAAGCCGGAGCCGCTGAGGCCCTTGTGGCCCATCGCGCGCAGTTCGTCGGCCACGGCGTCGCTCATGGCGCCGGTTTCGTAACGCACGTTATCGGGCAGCCACTGGTGATGAATGCGCGGGCTGGCTACCGCTTGTTCCACCTCCATGCCGTGATCGAGCACGTTGATGACGACTTGCAACACGGTGTTGATGATGGTGGAGCCGCCGGGCGAGCCGGTAATCAGGATCGGCTTGCCGTTTTGCATGACGATGGTGGGCGTCATCGAGCTGAGCATACGTTTGCGCGGGGCGATGGCGTTGGCGTCGCGGCCAATCAGGCCGTAGGAATTGGGCGTATCGGGTTTGCTGGAAAAATCGTCCATTTCATTGTTGAGCAAAAAGCCCGCGCCAGTGACCACGATGCGATTGCCGTAGCCCTGGTTGAGCGTGGTGGTCATCGATACCGCGTTGCCCGCGGCGTCCACCACGGAAAAATGCGTGGTTTCCAGGCTTTCCTCCGCCCAATTGCCAGCGCCGATGGCGTTGCTGTCGCTGGCGCGTTCTGGATCGAAATCGGCGAAACGCTGTAGCGCATACTGTTTGTCGATCAAATTGGCCACCGGCACCGCGACGAAATCAGGGTCGCCAAGGTATTCGGCGCGATCAGCATAGGCGCGGCGCTGCGCTTCGATCATCAGGTGTAAAGTTGGCGCGCTGCCGTAACCGAATGCGCCAAGGTCATAAGGTTCAAGCATGTTGAGCATTTCGAGCAGCAGCACGCCGCCGGAGGAGGGCGGCGGCATGGACCAGATGTCGTAGCCGCGATACGTGCCGTGGATCGGCTCGCGCCATACCGGCTCATAGCCCGCCAAATCTTCCTGCGTGATGAGGCCGTTGCCGCGCTGCATTTCCGCGACGATCAGCTCGGCGGTCTTGCCTTTGTAGAAGCCGTCGCGGCCTTCGTCGCTGATGCGCTGCAAGGTGTCCGCGAGATCGGGCTGTTGCCAGAGTTCACCGGCGCGGTAAGGCTCGCCGTTCTTGCTGAACACGGCGAGCGACGCGGGATATTGGCGGAAGCCGGCGAGATTGTCGGCGAATTGCCCGGCCAGATCCTCATTGAGCACGAAGCCTTCGCGCGCCAGTTTGATGGCCGGCGCCAGCACTTCTTGACGGCTCATGCTGCCGTAGCGTTCCAGCGCGTCGAGCAAGCCAGCCACGCTGCCGGGCACGCCGGAGGCTTGCAGGCTATTGAGCGCCAGGCGGCGGTCCACGTTGCCTTGCGCGTCGAGAAACATGTCGCGGTGGGCGGCGAGCGGCGCGACTTCGCGGTTGTCCTGCGTGGTGACCGTGCCATCGGCGAGCGCAACCACCATGAAGCCGCCGCCGCCGAGATTGCCAGCCGAAGGATAAGCGACCGCCAGCGCGAAGGCGGTGGCCACCGCGGCGTCGATGGCGTTGCCGCCTTGTGCCAGAATGTCAGCGCCCACTTGCGAGGCGATATCGGAACGCGAACTGACCATGCCGCCTTGCCCTTGCAGCGTTTCGGCATAGGCGGGGGCAAGCGCAGAGTGGATGAGATAAACGGTAAAGGCGCAAAGCGTCAGAAAACGTTTCACCTGAGTCTCCTGGCCGGAAAATGACAGGCCCGCATCATGCCATCCCATGAATAAAACGGAAAGTAAGATTCAGGCGGCCAGCGTGGATTTCTGGCTGCTTGGGCAGGCGGTGCCGCCACTGATGTTGCAGCGGCGGCCCCATCACCAACAGCGAGCCATGCGTGAGTTCGAGCGCGTATTTATCCCGGCCTTCAAGCGCGCGCAACTCGAAACGCCGCGGCGCGCCCAGGCTGAGCGAAGCGATCAAGGGCGCTGGGCCAAGTTCCGCTTCGTCATCGGCGTGCCAAGCGACGCTGTCCTTGCCGTCGCGGTAATAGTTGAGCAAGACGGCGTTGAACGGCGCTTGCACTTGTGTTTCCACGCGCTGACGCAAATCGTTCAAAAATGGCGTCCAGGGCAGGGGAGTGAGCGTCAACCCGGAATAACCGTAACGTGCTTTGGGCTCGCCATACCAGGCTTGCAAACGCGGCACCGCCACCGCCTTGCCGCCAAAACGCAGGCTGTCCTGGCGCCAGGGCGTTTCATGCAGCAGAGTTTGGTAACAGTGATCGGCGAAGGCTGAATCGAGCCAGGCGGGGTAGTAATCCAGCGTGGCTTCGCCCAGACGATAACGCTGGTGCGAGGGCAGGGCGGCGGTGTTGAACAGGGATTCTTGCATGAGACTGATGTTAAGGAATTTAAGGCTGTACCGCGATTGCGCAGGGTCTTTGTAAATAGTGTATGGTGCGCGTTTTTTATTGATAGAAGAACGCACATGCACGAAGTCGATTTATTCATCATCGGCGCCGGTTCCGCTGGCGTCAGAGCGGCGCGGATGGCGGCGGCCAAAGGCGTCAAGGTGGCCATCGCGGAGGACCGTTATCTGGGCGGCACTTGCGTCAACGTCGGCTGCATTCCAAAAAAACTCTACCATTTCGCCGCCGATTACCGTTACGCCTTCGAGGACAGTCAAGGCTTCGGCTGGCAACTCG
>JAITMI010000077.1 GCA_031277435.1 Pseudomonadales bacterium | reverse complement strand
CCCAATTTCATCAGCGAAAAAATCCAGCAAAAATTCCGCGTCAAAGCGTCCTATCTCCTGCTTCAACTCCTCGGTAAAGTAAAGCTGAATCTTGCGAACGATAAGGGCTTTTTCATCTTTGGTGAATTTAATGGCGGTCATGAATCCTCGATGGATAAAAGGGTAATTGGCGTTCTTATTTCACTGGCGGCCACAGGCGGGCCGTGCTGACCAAAGCCAATATCCAAACCGTAGCTTCTTCGATCTGATACACCAACCGGTAGCTTTCATGCGGTATGAATTCGCGGGTATGTGGAATAAGGCCGGGCTTTCCCATCAATGGATGTTCAGCCAGCCTGTCGGTCGCGGCGCCGAAAATCTCATCCATGCGGATTGCCGCATCGACATTGTCGGATGCAATGTAATCCCAAATTTCGCTTCGATCCTGTTCAGCTTCCGGGGTCCAGATGACTTTCATGTACGCTTACGCTTGGCGGCAAACGTGGCGTTGACTTCATCGTTCGAGCGGCCACGGCCAGCGTGCATCGATGCGCGGGCAAGCTCTACTTTGCGCTGAAGGTAGTCGCCGTATTGGCTGGCCTGATGATGCTGTTCGATGTAGCCGCGCATCAGTTCGCGCATGACTTGCGACGCGGGTCTATCTTCGCTGGCGGCAACGGCCATGAAGGCCGCGCGCAATTCCGGCTCCAGCTTCATCGTGAAAACGGATTCCTTGGACATGGTTTTTCTCGCGCTAAGTACTTACTTGGTAAGTACGCTATCAGCATCGATAGAAGCGTGCAATAAGGCTGTGTTCGTGGAATGCGAGGGGCTAAGAATTGAAAAGACAACGGCAAGTCGCCATCAGCCTCACCTGCTTTGAGGCATTGACGGACGGCGTATGCAGTACGCGCATGTCCATGAGAAACACGTCGCCGGCGCGGCCACACATTTCGATGATGCTGACGCCAAGTTCGCGTAGCCGTGCCTCTGGGTTTTCACGCATTCGTAGCGCTTCGCGTAGCGGAGAGGGCGCATTGGCCTGTTCTGGAATGAGGCGCTGCGATCCCGCCAGCGCGAGTGTCGCGCCGCCGTGCGGGGCTACGTCGTCGATGAGGAAAAATGCCTGGATTCCGGGCAGGTGATTGCGCTGTTTGGCGGCTATGTCTACATGCCAGTTCAGACCCTGTAGCGTCCAGTCGCCTTGCCGCGCTGGCGACAGCAAGAGTTGCGTGCGCTGGATGCCCGAAGGCGCGCGCCCCGCCAGTCGTGTGATTTGCGCGATCAGCTCTGGCGTTACCAGCACCTCATGCGCGTCTTGCGCCGCGATGGCGCTCGATAATTTACCGATCTGTTGAAAAACCGGCAGTTTTCGCAGCGTCCGCGCGACGCCTTCGGCGCGGCTCAAGCGGCTGGTTTCGGCCAAGAGCCGTTGCCGCAGCGCCGCCAGGCGCGCCGGTGAATGAAAGGCTGCCAGGCGCAGGTAGCCGTTGCGGGAGAAAAATTCAGTAGAATCGAGATCAATTTGCCGCACGATTAAAAGAGTTTTTCATCACTGCGCCGCCGATGGCGGATACCAGAATTGCATGTGGCAGCTTTCGCAGACGGCGTCGAGGGAGTTGCTGATTTCGCCGAGCGTGTTGAGGTCGCGCGTTTGTGTTGCTTGCAGCGCGCGCTCGGCGGTGCCGCGCAATACGTCGGAGAAGGCGGACCAGACGCCGCTTTGGCTGTTGACCAGCTCCACGATGGCGGCGGGCGCCAGTTCGCCGGGGGGGACTTCGTATTCCAGGGAGGGATCGCGCACTTGCCAGCCGGCGGGCATCTGTTTTAGCTGCGTGCTTACGTCGAGCAGCGATTGCATGGCATCGCGCAGGGTGTTCCAGCCTTCATCGCTGGTGGGGCCGCTGTAGGTTTCGGTGCCGTCGGCGGCGATGTCTTCCAGTAGCACCGATTCCCACAATACGTTGGAGGCGTTCATTACGCCGTCGTTCATGGCGTCGGCCAGGATGTAGGCGGGCGACGCGGCAGCCGCTGGCGTTGCCGCCGTGTCCGCCGCTTCGGTACCGCCGCCGCAGCCGGCCAGTACGGCGGCGGCCAAAATAGAACTCAGAACGGGATATTTTTGTTGGCGTGTGTTCATGGAAAAACCTCCAAGAGCGTAAGAAATAGCGCCACGACGGTGGCGCGAGCACTGAATGGTAGCGCGGGAACTCGACACGGCGGCATCAAAAAACCTGGCCGCGCACGCGAAGTTGAGTTGCATCAAAGCGAGGTATGCAGGCCGCATTCGCGGTTTTCCAGCGCTTTGGTGGGGTCGTAGTAGCTGTCTTCGTTCGGCAGTTGGTGTTCGCTCAGGTAGGCGCGCATTTGGGCTTCGCTCCAGTGAAACAGCGGCGCGACCTTCACTACGCCTTTGTCATCTTGAGTGAAAATGTTGAGGCTTTGGCGGAATTCAGTTTGTTCGCGGCGCAGCGCGGTGAGCCAGATGGCGGGCCGGTGAGTGGCCATGGCGCGGCGGAAGGGTTCCAGTTTGAAGTTTTCCGTGAACACTTTGTGCGCGTCCTCGGTGTAGGCGGGAATGCCGCCGAGCGCCGCTTCCTGGCGCGCCGCGCTGATCTTGGGCGTGAACACGTCCACGTTGAGCTTGAGCCCTTGGATGATTTGCTCGGCGCAGCGATAAGTGGCCTTGGTGTTATAGCCGTGGTCCACCCAGATAATTTGCAGCCGGGGATCAATCTGCGAGGCGATATGCAGAATCACCGCTTCCAGCGGCCCGAAATGCGTGGTCAGCACCGCCTTGCCGGGCAGGCTGAGCGCGTGCGCGATGATCTCGCGCGGACTTTTGCTGGCGAATTCGTTATTGAGGGCGTCGAGATTCATGCGCTGCTCCTGGTTACATGGGGCTGGCAAGTGTAGCGGAAAGGCGGAGGTTCTGCTTAGAGGCTCTGGGCGGGATGCGGCGCTTGCATCAAATCAGCTTGCATCCATAAGCCGTGAATTTCTCATCGCGGCTCATCAGATAAAGGTCCTGCGTCAATGCCTGGGAAATCAGCATCCGGTCAAAGGGGTCGCGGTGGTGCAAGGGCATTGTTTGCGGGGCAGTAAAACATCGCTTCGATATCTTTGTCCTCGCGCATCAGATCGTCCGGTACGCTGATTTGCCCGGCCAATAGACCCAACTGACGCTTGCCTTCCGGTTTGTGAATGACCAGATCCACCAGCGGCAAGTTGTTCTTGGCGATCACCACTGTTTCGCCACGAAAGACCAGATCAATCAGCCGGGATAGATTGGCTTTGGCTTCAGAGACGTTGACGATCATGGGATGCCTCCCTGGAATACATAAGAGCCTTTTGACTATTGTAGACCAGATTGACCAACCTTGAGCAAATTACGTAATGCGTTCCCCCACGCGGCGGGACGTGTTACAAAGCCGCGCATCATTGCTATCAGCGCTGCTCTCTCATGCTGCCCATCAAAGGAAAAATCGCCATCCCCTTGGCGGAAATAGAACTGCACGCGATTCGCGCCCAGGGCGCTGGCGGGCAGAACGTCAACAAGGTGTCGAGCGCGATTCATTTGCGTTTCGACATTCATGCTTCGTCCTTGCCGGAGGAAATCAAGGCGCGGCTCTTGGCCTTGGGCGATCAGCGCATCAGCGGCGACGGCGTGGTGGTCATCAAGGCGCAGACGGAGCGCTCGCAGGAAAAGAATCGCGCCGACGCCTTGGAGCGCTTGCAAGTATTGGTGCGCGGCGTTTGCGTTACGCGCAAGCGCCGCGTGCCTACCAAACCCAGCGTGAGTTCGGTGAAGAAACGCCTCGACACCAAGAAAAAGCAAGGCGTTCTCAAGAAACTGCGGCGCGAGCGTCCTGACGTATAATGCGCGGCTTTTATTCAGCTTGGTTTCGCGCCTTCCCATGAGCACCGTCAGAACCCGCATCGCCCCTTCGCCCACCGGCGATCCGCACGTTGGCACCGCCTATATTGCGCTCTTCAATTATTGTTTCGCGCGCCAGCACGGCGGCCAGTTCATCCTGCGCATTGAGGACACCGACCAGGTGCGCAGCACGGCCAAGTCGGAGCGCGACATTCTCGCCGCGCTCAAATGGCTGCAATTGGAATGGGATGAAGGCCCCGATTGCGGCGGGCCGCATGGTCCGTACCGGCAAAGTGAACGCTCGGCTATTTATCGCGAACATGTGCAATTATTATTGGAACGCGGCCATGCGTTTCATTGCTTTTGCACCGCCGAGCGGCTGGACGAGGTGCGCAAGCAGCAAATGGAACAGAAGCAGCAGCCCGGTTACGACGGCCACTGCATGCACCTGAGCGACGCGGAAGTCCAGCACCGCCTCACCGCTGGAATTCCCTACGTAAGCCGCATGAAAGTGCCGCGCGAAGGCAAGTGTGTGATTCAAGATTTGCTGCGCGATGACGTGGAAATCGAATGGAGCCAGGTGGACATGCAGGTCTTGATGAAGTCAGACGGCCTGCCCACCTACCACCTCGCCAACGTGGTGGACGACCACCTGATGCAGATCACGCATGTGATTCGCGGCGAGGAATGGATCAAGTCCGCGCCCAAACCTTTATTGTTGTATGAGTATTTCGGCTGGCAAGCGCCGCTGCTCTGCCACATGCCGCTCTTGCGTAACGCCGACAAGAGCAAGCTCAGCAAACGCAAGAAT
>JAITMI010000172.1 GCA_031277435.1 Pseudomonadales bacterium | reverse complement strand
CTCGCATGTTTGGCCGCTTGCCGCTGCGCCATATCGACCCTGATGAAGCCATTGGCCTGGGCGCCGCCGTCGCCGCCGGCATGAAGGCGCGCAATCAGGCGCTGGAAGAAATCATTTTGACCGACATCTGCCCGCATACGCTGGGCGTCAACACCAGCCAGAACCTGGGCGATGGGCAAATCAAAACCGGCATTTTTGACCCCATCATCCAGCGCAACAGCACCGTGCCGGTCAGCCGCGTCAAACGCTATCACCCGATAAACGATTGGCAAAAAGAAGTCAGATTCAGCATCTACCAAGGCGAAAGCCCTCGGGTGGAAAACAACGTGAAACTGGGAGAAATCACGGTGAGCGTGCCGCCCAAACTCAGTAATGACAATCCGGTGGACGTGCGTTTCACTTACGACATCAATGGCCTCTTGCAAGTGGAAGCCAGCGTGCTTGCCACCGGGCAAACGCACGAGCTGATTCTGGAACAGAATCCGGGTTTGCTGTCACAGGAAGAAATCCGCGCCCGTTTCGCCGCCTTGGAAAAACTGAAAATACATCCGCGCGAGCAGCAGGAAAATCTCAACCTGATCGCGCGCGCCGAGCGTCTGTACGAAGAATTATTATGGGCGCGCCCGCAATTGCAGGATGCGCTCTTGCGTTTTCAAGCCGCGCTGGATGCGCAAGAAGAATCAACGATCGCGGAACACCGCAAGCAATTTTGCGCCATGCTCGACCAGATCGAGGCGCGCTCATGAGCTGGACTTATCAACTGCTCGGTCTCGCGCAGGATGCCAGTGAGAGCGATGTCAAACGCGCTTACGCCCGCAAGCTGAAAACTACCCGGCCCGATGACGACCCCGCCGCCTTTCAGCGCCTGCACGATGCGTATCAGGCGGCGCTGGAAGAATGCCGCTGGCGGGCGCAAATCGCGCAGATACGTTCCAACGAGATAGAAAACGAGCTAGAAAACCAGATAGAAGAAGAAACGCCAGCGGCTGTTCTTGTTGTGCATGATGATCCGGCGCCAGTACCAAAGCCGCAAACGCCGCCAGCCGTACACAAAAGCGAGACAAATACCGCGGCTGACGGGCGCAACGCCGATACCCATGACACGGCTATTGATGAGCCGCCGCCAGTTCCAGAACGGCATTTCCACTACGGGCGTTTTCTCGCTGACATACATAGCTACCGCGGGCAGCCGCCCATCGTCTTACTCGCCTGGCTGCGCTCTCACCCCGATCTCTATAACCTGCAACTGAAAGCGATTCTAGCGCAAGCCTTGCAAGCCTCTTTCGCCAGGGGTGAATTGCAAGCGCCTGAAGCGCAATTGCGCGTATTGGCGGATTTTTTTGGCTATGAAGTCAACCAGTGGCTACTGGATAAAATGCTGGCGCACGAGGCCATTGAGCGGGAAGAAACGGCGCGTTACGGGGAGCAAGAGCCGATGCTGATACGTCAGTTGAAGCGCCCCTTTTCCCGGCTGCGCGCGCTGCTGTACGCCGCCGTCAATCCAACATTGCCTAGACGTTTCGTCAAGCTAAGCGATCAACTGCAAGCCGCTTACGGTGGTGAATGGCCTGAACTTTTGGACAAACAACTGCGGGATTTTTTCGCGCGGCTTTGCGATCCAGCTTATGCGGGCGTTTGGCGCTGGGCCTTGATTGGTTTGCGGGCGTTTTTGAGCGGCATGGTGCCGTGGATTTTCTTCGTGGCGCTGCTATTGCTGCAAGGCCCCGCCAATCCCCAAGAAAGCCTCGCTAGCATAAACCTGTTAGCGCTGTGGATGGCGCTTATTATCGGGGGCGGGGATCTGCTCATCAGCGTTTTCCGGCTGTTACGCGCGATTTGCGATGATGCACAGCGCCGGGGTAACGCAAGACTCAAGTTGCTACCTATCTACTTGAGCTGCGCCGCACTGGCGCTGGTATCACTGCCATTTCCTGGCGCTGTGTGGCTGGCTGGCATCAGCGCCATCTGCGCGCTGCTCTTGCCGCTATTGATGCGCCGCCACAATGAAACCATCTGCTTTACGCTTGCCGGCCTTATCTGGATGCCTGCCGTCCTTGATTCCTTGCTCTTACCAAACCCCATCCCGCAAATCATAGGAATGGCGTTGGCGCCTCTGGCGATGGGATTGTTTGATTATTTCTACGCCAAGTGGGAAAAGATGCCGTTCCATGCCGTACAAAGCAATATCGTGACTCGTCTCGCGGCACTCACCACGCTGTTTCCACCCTCGGGGATATTCTGGCTGTTCAGAATAGCCATGAGGAAAAAACAGTAAGCAAGCGCCAGGGCGTCTATTCATTGCTCAGCAATGGTATCTGCGCCTCATCCCCGGCGCCGCCGTAGAGTTCCTGATCGTTTTGTTTTTGCAATTTGGTGGCGTCGTTGCGCTGCGCTTGCAGTTTGTTCAGATATTCTTCGCTGACGTCGCCGGTAATGTAGATGCCATCGAATACCGAGCATTCAAATTCGACAGCCTGGCTGCTGCCTTCGGCGCAGGCGGCGACGAGATCTTGCAAGTCCTGAAATAGCAGCCAGTCGGCGCCGATCATCGCGCGGACTTCTTCCACCGTTTTGCCGTATGCGATCAGTTCGCTCACCACCGGCATGTCGATGCCGTACACGTTGGGGTATTTCACCGGCGGCGAGGCGGAGCAGAAATATACCTTGCGCGCGCCGGCTTCGCGCGCCATTTCGATGATCTGCTTACAGGTGGTGCCACGCACGATGGAATCGTCCACCAGCATCACGTTCTTGCCTTGGAATTCCAGTGGAATCGCGTTGAGTTTTTGCTTCACCGATTTCTTGCGCTGCATCTGCCCCGGCATGATGAAGGTGCGGCCAATGTAGCGGTTTTTGACGAAACCTTCGCGGAATTTCACCCCCAGCGCGTTGGCCAGTTCCACCGCCGCGGTGCGGCTGGTGTCGGGGATCGGGATGATGACGTCGATGTCGTGATCTGGGCGTTCGCGCAGAATTTTTTGCGCCAGTTTTTCGCCCATGCGCAGGCGTGATTTGTATACCGATACGCCGTCGATCATCGAATCGGGCCGCGCGAAATAGACGTGTTCAAAAATGCAGGGGCGCAGCGCGCTGTCCTCGGCGCAGAGCCGGGATTCAACCTTGCCGTCCTCGCTGATGTAGATCGCTTCGCCCGGCGCCACGTCGCGGATCAGGCTATACCCTTGCGAATCCAGCGCCACGCTTTCGGACGCCAGCATGTATTCCGTGCCCGCCGCCGTCTTGCGTTCACCAAAGACCAAGGGGCGAATGCCGTGTTTGTCGCGGAAACCGACGATGCCATGCCCCACGATCATCGCCACCACGGCGTAAGCGCCGCGGCAGCGGCGATGCACCGCGCTCACCGCGTCGAACACGTCGGAGGCGCTCGGCAGCATCTTGCGCTGGTTGCGGCGCTGGAGTTCGTGCGCGAATACGTTGAGCAAGACTTCGGAATCTGAATCGGTATTGAGATGGCGCAAATCCTCGCGGTACAAATCCCGGCGCAAATCCTCCACGTTGGTGAGGTTGCCGTTGTGCGCGATGCTGATGCCGTAAGGCGAATTCACGTAAAAAGGCTGCGCCAGCGCCGGGCCGGAACTGCCGGCGGTGGGATAACGCACATGGCCGATGCCCATGCGGCCAGTGAGCTGGCGCATGTGGCGGGTATGGAACACGTCGCGCACCAGGCCGTTGTCCTTGCGCAGGTTCACCTTGCCGTTATCGTAGGTCATGATACCGGCGGCGTCCTGGCCACGATGCTGCAATACGGTGAGGCTGTCGTAGAGCGCCAGATTGACGTTGGCCTTACCAACGATTCCGACTATTCCGCACATGCGAGGACTCCTGCAAAGGCGCCAAGGCCGCCAGCGTGGCGGCCTGACGATGAGATTCAAAGAGAGGTAGATGACGACGGCGTATGAGGGTAAAGCTGCGACGGATCAAGCCCCGCCAGCGCGGCCAGATAATCCGCCAATGACAGCAAATACGGCACCAGCGACGAATCGGCGTACCACTCGCTGAACAAATCAAAACGCACGCTGACCACCACCACCAGCGTCACCAGCAAGATGCCGCGCAAAATGCCGAACAACATGCCGAGCGCGCTGTCGGGCGGGCCGAGCCCTATCGCGCTGGTCATTTTGACCGCCATGTTGGTAATGACGCCGCCGATGAATATGCCAAGCACGAACATCAGCGCGAAACCCGCCACTTGCTGCACCGGCGGCGAGGCGATGACGCCGGAAAACCAGGGCGCGGCGCGTTCGTCGAAGGCGGCGGCGAAGAAGGCCGCCAGCACCCACACCGCCAAGGACATTACCTCGCGCACCAGGCCGCGCACGATGCCGATGAGGCCGGATAGCGCGATGACGGCGATGATGACGATATCGGCCATGTTCAGGCTCATGTCGCGCTTACCTCGTGTGCGTGGAGGGTGGTGTTGATGTACACGTTATGTCCGGGCGCTTATTCGGGATTGAAGCGGCGCACCATGCCTTCCAACTGGAAGCGCGTGCGTAATTCACGCAGCAGAGTATCCGCTTCGGCGCGAGTGAGCACGGGGCCGACGTAAACGCCAGTCATGTTACGCGCATCGGGCATGGTTTCGACATAGGCTTTGTACCGTGCGTCCAATAAGCGTTGCAGCAAGCCGTCGGCGTTGGAACGATTGCCAAACACCCCCAGCCGCACCACCCAGCCTTGCGGCAGGCCAGCGCTGTCGAGCGCGGGAACGCGCTCCGGCGCTGGCGGGGCGGCGGTAGTGGCCGGCGCGGGCTCGCTACGGGGAGCGGTATTGGTTGCCGGGGGATTCGCCGGGGCGGTAGTGACGGCGGGCGTATTGGTAGTGGCGACTTCGGTAGTAGCGGG
>JAITMI010000011.1 GCA_031277435.1 Pseudomonadales bacterium | reverse complement strand
GGGGGCAATGGTGACTTCATGCCCCCGCCCTAACCCTCCCCCGCGCGCGGGGGAGGGGATCTCGCAGCCGTTCCAGAATTGCGCCAAGGAGGCCACCCCATGCCGCAAGATTTGCCCCTCACCGTCTGGATTCTGATCTTCGCCTTGGCCACCAGCGCCATCTGGCGCACCGGCGTGATTTTGGTGGACGCCACCGACCTTATCGACGCGCGCTGGAATCTCGGTGAAGCCGTCGGCGGCGCCGTTCTGTTGGCCATCGTCACCAACTTGCCGGAAGTCGCCATCATGGTCAGCGCCTCCCTGCGCGGCGACACCTCCGTGGTGGTTGGCAACCTGATCGGCGGCGTAGCCTTGCAGACCTTGGTGCTTGTGCTACTGGATTGCAAACTCAAAGGTTCACCGCCCTTGAGCCATCGCGCCGCGGATTTGGTGCTGGTACTCGAAGGGCTGCTGGTCGTGGTGGTATTGACGCTCTGCATCATGGGCATGCAATTGCCGGCCACGGTGATTTTTGAACGCATTACGCCAGCGCCATTTTTGATCGCGCTACTTTGGCTGTTCGGTTTATGGTTGATCGATTGGGCCAGCAACAAGCGCCCCTGGCATGACGAAGCCAATAACGACGCCGCCGAGCCGCCAGCGCCGCCGCCGCAAGGTTCCTTGCAAAAAACCTATTGGATTTTCGCCATTGCCGCGTTGATCACGCTGATCGCCGGCATCGCCCTGGAGCAGTCCGGCGCCGTGTTGGCGCGGGCGCTGGGCATGAATGGCTTGCTATTTGGCGCTACGTTTTTGGCGCTGGTCACCGCGCTGCCGCAGATTTCCACCGGCTTGCGGGCGATACAAAAAGGCGATTATCAACTCGCCGTCAGCGATATTTTTGGAGGCAATATCTTCTTGCCGGTGCTGCTGTTGCCCGCCACCCTGATCGCGGGCCGGGCGATTCTGCCGCTGGCGCACAAAACCGACATCTACCTCGCCGCGCTCGCCATCTTGTTGACCTGCGTTTATCTCATCGGTTTGATCGTCCGTTCTAAAAATAAATGCTTTGGCATGGGGCCGGATTCATTGGCGGCGCTGGTGTTGTATGTGCTTGGCATGGCGGGGCTGTTTTTGATCGAAGCGTGAGCGGCTGGCATTTTATTGCAACTTTTCCGCCGCCGCGTAATCAAAGGAAGCGAGCCTCTTTTCCTATTATTCAAGGAGTAATGTCCGATGTTCGACCCCAAACAATTGCTTAATCAGGTTCTCGGCAGCAGCGGTAGCGGTGACGGTAGCGAAGGCGCCGGCACGGGCCTGCGCGGCGTGGGCGATCAGGTGAAGGGGAAGCTCGATTCCATGAGCGGTTCCGGCGGTTTTGCCCGTGGCGCGGCGCTCGGCGGCGTGCTGGGCTTGTTGCTGGGGAACAAGAGCGCGCGCAGCGGGATCTTGGGTTATGGCGGCGCGGCGGCGGTTGGCGCGCTGGCTTTGCAGGCTTATCAATCCTACAAGGGCGGCCAGAGGCCGGGCGCGCCCGCGCCCCAAGCCGCCGCGAGCGAGCCCGTGGCCGCACTGCCGCATACGCAGCCGGCGGCGGGCGGAGAGGCGTTCGAACTGGTGCTGGTGAAGGCGATGATCGGCGCCGCGCAGGCCGATGGCCACATCGACGCCGAGGAACAGCGGCATTTGTTCGGCGAAGTAGAGCGGCTGGGGCTCGATGCGCAAGCCAAGGCGTACATATTTGATTTGCTGACCAAGCCGGTAGATCTGGCGAGCATCGCCGCAAGCGTTGCCACGCCGGAACAGGGCGCCGAACTGTACCTGGCCGCGCGCCTGGCCATCGTCCCCGATGAGCCGGCGGAACGCGCCTACCTGGATGCGCTGGCCGCCAAGCTCAATCTCCCCACGGAACTGCGCACACACCTGGAGCAAGCCGCCGCCGCTGGGCCGGCACGGTAAAGCGGCTAATTACAAAGCAGGGAAGCTTACAGCCAGTTTTCGGTTCTGAGTCCCGGCATCCGGGAAAATTCGCGCAGATTATTGGTGACGACGATCAAGCCTTCGCTGCGTGCGTGGCCGCCGATCTGCATGTCATGCGGGCCGCAAGGCGTGCCAGCGCGTTCGAGCTCGGCGCAATGAGCCTCGGCCTTGTCACCGAATGGCCACAAGTTAAGCGGCCCGCGTCAGCGGGTCCGCTTGAACTAAACATTAGGCAGAGTCAGATATTCCATGCGTCACCGACGAGCCATTTTTCTTGCTAGAAGGTAACCGCCTAAAGCTGCGAAGATCAAATTTGCCACGATAAATATATTGAAATTTCTCTGCTGCTCATCTTCTGAGACATGTAGCTGAATCTCAGTATGAGCGACAATCCAGCTACCTGCATACGCAAGCAAGAAACAGATAACTATACCGATAATGGCACCAAGAACAAAGAAAACGATTTTTCTTACCATGCGGACTCCGTGCTAGTTAATTGTCGGCGCCGTCTCGTCTCTTGAGACTAATGGCAGAATTTGTCACGCAGCTCTGGCGGATGGCGCTTCATCACGTAGATACAGATGTTCGTATCCAGCATGTAGGAAAGCATTAGAAAGACTCGCGCTTTTCCGTTTCCGGCTGGAGACGATCCGCCATGAAATCCTCGCTGACGCGCGGTCCATTGTCGAAGAAATCGTCCCAGCGCTTGCCTTGCGGCACGATCACGCGGGCGCGGCCGATTTTCAGAATATCGACCTGATGCACGTTGTCGGGAAAGGCGACCGCTTTGGGGAGAAGCACCGCCTGGTTGCGCTTGCTGATAAAGACCGTCGAACTGGTCATGGGCGCCTCGTTAGCGTGGGATGGGCGTTTGGACTATACATGCGGCGCATGAAAATACAAAGCCGCGCGGGGGCTTGGCGTAGCGCAATCACAACAAGCCCAACAACAACTCCGTGGAACGCTTCAAATTTTCTGCCCAGGAATAACCCACGATTTCACGCCCGGTTTCCGTGTCGAGGAAAGGCATGACTTCGTGGTCATCCACCAAAAACCGGTAGTCCACGGTCACTTCCTCGCCAGCATCCAGATCGCGCGTGGCGAAAATGAAACCGAGGTGCCAGAGGCCGCTGGGGGTGAAGGAATGATTCACGTAGCAATCGTCCGGCCAGTCGGTGCTGACGGTGTGATAGCTCTCGAACCAGCGCACGCTGGCCTCGTCCTCGGGCGAACCGGGGGTCAACGCGGCGCGTTCGCTGGCGTTGTAGACGCGGTTGATGGCGTCGGGCGCCACCAGCACTTGGCCTTTGCGCACGGCCTGGCGCAAAAACAAGCCTTTGCCGTGGGCATGGACGGCGCGTTTGATTTCGTAGGCGGGCACTATCACGGCGGGCTCCTGAAATTGAGGACGCGCGAGGATACGCAGCGGGGAAGGGCAAGTCCAGTTGCGCCCCACGCGGTTTTTGACGGGCCGTTGACGAGAACCATTCTTGAAGACTCAGCATCTGCCCTCAACTTCTGACGCGCGCTTGTAAAGACCCCGGCTGCGCGCCGTCCCCAGGATAGCGGCAGCCCTTCATAGTAAGAGGAGACCCAACCTTATGAAGCTGAAAACCCAAGTACCCGCGCTACTCTTCGTCGCCGCCGTCGGCGGCATGAGCCTGGCGCTGAGCCCGCTCACGCAAGCCGCTGACGCTACGCGCCCCAGCGTGGCGCCGATGTTGCAAGAAGTAACGCCCGCGGTAGTCAACATCGCGGTGAGCGGACACACGGCGGAGGAGCAAAGCCCTTTATTGAACGATCAGTTCTTCCGGCGTTTCTTTGAGAATCAAGATCCGGGGCAGCCGCAACCACAGCAGCCACAACAACCACAACGGCAGCAGCCGCGGCAACGCCAAACGCAAGCGGTGGGCTCCGGCGTCATCATCGACGCTGAAGCGGGCTATATTTTGACCAATCATCACGTAGTGGCGGGCGCCGAGGATATTTCGGTGACCTTGACCGACAAGCGCCGCCTCAGCGCCAAGCTGATCGGCAGCGATCCCGGTACCGACGTGGCGCTGTTGCAAATCGACGCCGAGGGCCTGAGCGCAGTGCCGCTGGCTGATTCCGAAACGCTGCGCGTGGGCGATTTCGTCGCCGCCATCGGCAATCCCTTTGGGCTGGGGCAAACCGTGACCACCGGCATCGTCAGCGCGCTCGACCGCGCCGGCATCAACGCCGAAGGCTATGAGGACTTCATTCAGACCGATGCTTCCATAAACCCCGGCAACTCCGGCGGCGCGCTGGTGGATTACGACGGCAAACTGGTAGGCATCAACACCGCCATCATCGCGCCCTCGGGCGGCAATGTCGGCATTGGTTTCGCGGTGCCGATCAACATGGCCAAGTCAGTTGTGGACCAATTGATTGAATACGGCTCGGTGCAGCGCGGCATGTTGGGCGTACAGATCACCGACCTCACGCCTGATGTGGCCGAAGCGCTCGAACTCAAGGCCACCGAAGGCGCCGTGGTGCAAAGCGTAACGCCCGATTCTCCGGCCTTGGCGGCGGGTTTGCAGGCGGGCGACGTGATCGTCGACGTGAACGGCGCGGCCATTGAAGGCGCCTCGGATCTGCGCAACACCATCGGCCTGATCCGCGCTGGCGAAACCGTGCGCATCGGTTTCTTGCGTGGTGACGCGCGTCAGGAAGTCAGCGCCACCATCGCGCCGGGCAATCCCACGCAAGTGGCGTCCGCGCAGGGCGTGCAAAATTCCGTGCTCGAAGGCGCCAGCTTCAGCGCGGTGCCCGCCGATGACCCCGACTACGGCGATCTCGATGGCGGCGTGCTGGTCAGCACCGTGGATCAAGACAGCCGCGCCTGGAACAACGGCCTGCGCGCTGGCGACGTTATCACCGCCGTCAATCGCCGCCCGGTGAGCGGCCCGGACGACCTGCAAGAGCAACTCGGCAATGCCGAGCGCACGGTAGCGCTCAACATTCTGCGCGGCGGCCAATCGCTGTTTTTAATTCTGCGCTGATAGCCGTTTTTGCAAAGTAGTATTCCCTCTTGAGCCTCGCCGCCAAAGCGAGGCTCTTTTTTTTGATTTATCTCAAAATTTTTGCAATTCCCCCTCTCTACATGCAGCGCCATCCTCGCGTTACACTGCATACGGCTGCATAAGCAAGCCATGCAATCCAACTGACCAACAAAACAAAGAGGAGGCAAAACGATGTATAAGCGATTCATTACCTTGTTCAGCGCCCGTTTTTTATTGGTACTGCTGAGCTTGCTTTGGGGCTGGCAGAGCGCGCAGGCCGCGCCGCTGTTGGAACTGAGAGGCGCCACGGAGCAAGCGCGCGGCGCGGCGGATGCACAGGTGCGGCTATCGCTCCTCGGCATCAGCAATGACGCGCAAAATCAAGCCGTAACGCGCGCCTACCAGAATTATCTGAGCAGACAAGACGTGGAGGCTTTCACCAAGGCACTGCAAGCACAAAACACGAGCGGCTACCTGTTCACCCAGGCCGCCTCCGGCTATTCAGTGAAGTACGCCTGGCAGGACGCCAACGACCCTGGCCGCCTGGTGCTGCTGATAACGCCCGCGCTCAAGACGCGCAACCCTTATCTGTGGCGGGAACCCAATACCTCCACCGAGCCCTTTACCCTGCTGGAACTGCGCAAGGAAGGCAACAACCTCACCATGAAAAGCGCGCAAAGCGACGCGGCGGAAGTAGCCGACGGCCACCTGCAATTGCGCGATTACGCCAGCGCCGCGACCTTCGCTACCTTGCGGGATGCGACGCCGTAGAAAGAAGGTAAGCTGAACGGCTCCCTCTTTTGCCCGCGGAGGGGGCGTAAAAGGGCGGTTTATTTCTCCGCTGTCATTCCGCGCGAAGTCGCACAATCCATACGATGCCTGATGTTGCGGTGTTAGTGGATTCTGCGACTGCGCTTCGCTCCGCGCAGAATGACAGGGCGAGGCTTTTGAGCAGCTTCAGCACGAGCAGACAAAGTCCGTTAAAATCACGCACCAGGCCATCCCGCTACGGCGGGATGGCCAATTTTTTTATGCCTGGTTCAAAACTGTCTGCCCCATGAACGTCTTCGAAGCCATCCTGCCCGTAGTCCTGGTCGCCGCGCTAGGCTATGGCGCGCGCCGCCTGCGGCTATTCAACGAAATCGAAAGCGCCGCGATCGAACGCGCCTCGTTCTGGTATCTGTTGCCCTGCATGTTGTTCCTCGGCAGCGCCACCGCCGCGTTTCCGCCCGTGATCGATTGGTCCTATCTCGGCGCGTTTTATGGCGTACTGTTCCTCGTGTACTTGCTGGGCATGGCGCTGGGGCGGCTGTGTTTCAAACTGGACTGGAGCGCGCTCAGCGTGTTCGGCATGGGCGCCAGCTACGCCAACGTCACGGTACTCGGCATTCCCTTAACGTTGCAATTTCTCGGGCAGGACGCCTTCGTGCCGATGATTCTAGTCATCACGTTCCATAATTTATTGCTGTTCGGTTTCGGCACCTTGGTAGTGGGCCTGAGCCGCTTGGAAGGCGGCGGCTTGTGGGCCGCGCTGAAGCGAGTCTTGTACGAAATGCTGATCAACCCCATCAGCAGCAGCCTCCTGCTCGGCGCCGCCTACAACCTCAGCGGCATCGGCCTTTACGCCCCCTTGCAGCGGGTATTGGAACTGCTCGCCGCCGCCGCGGTACCGGGCACCCTGTTCTCCTTAGGCGCAGGACTGGCGCGTTACCGCATCGGCGGCGAACTCGGCAGCGCCAGCCTCATCGTGCTGTTGAAATTATTGCTGATGCCATTTTTGATGTGGTG
>JAITMI010000407.1 GCA_031277435.1 Pseudomonadales bacterium | reverse complement strand
CCCCCGCCCCCCCCGCCCCCCCCCCCCCCCCCCCCCCCCCCGGAGCTGGGTAGTCCAGTGTGTCATTCCGCAAGAAACGGAATAGACCGTGTGCCAATAAAAAAGCCGCCACGAGGGCGGCTTTTTGTTGTTTGCGGGCAACTATTATCAGGCTTCCACCAGCGCCCGCACTTTTTCCATCGCGTTCTTTTCGAGCTGGCGGATGCGTTCGGCGGAGACGCCGTACTTGGCGGCCAGGTCGTGTAGCGTGGCTTTGTTGTCGTTGAGCCAGCGCTGGGTCAGGATGTCGCGGCTGCGTTCGTCGAGCTCGTTCAGCGCGGCGTAGAGACCGTCGGTGCTGGTTTTTTCCCAATCCTCGTTTTCCACGCTGTTGGCGGGGTCGTAGCGGTTGTCCTCGATGTAGTAGGCGGGCGCTTGGCCGATTTCGTCGTCGTCGGCATCGGCGGCGCCGTCGAAGGAGGCGTCGAAGGCGCCCATGCGGCCTTCCATCTGCACTACGGTTTCGGCATCAACGCCAAGATCTTCGGCGACCGCGTTCACTTCGTCCTGGCTCAGCCAGCCCAGGCGCTTCTTGGCGCCGCGCAGGTTGAAGAACAGTTTGCGCTGCGCCTTGGTGGTGGCGACTTTGACGATGCGCCAGTTGCGCAGAATGAATTCGTGAATTTCCGCCTTGATCCAGTGCACGGCGAAGGACACCAAGCGCACGCCCACTTCGGGGTTGAAGCGCTTGACGGCTTTCATCAGGCCCACGTTGCCTTCCTGAATCAGGTCGGCTTCGCTCAGGCCGTAGCCGGAGTAGCTCTTGGCGACGTGCACCACGAAGCGCAGGTGCGCCATGACCAGCTTGCGGGCGGCGTCGAGATTTTCGTGATAGTAGTACTCGCGCGCCAGCGCCTGCTCTTCCTCGGCGCTGAGCATGGCGATGCCGTTGACGGCGGTGATGTAGGCGCCAAGATCACGGCCCGGCACCATGGCGTCGAGCGTTTGCAATTGCTTGCCGCCGCCCTTGCGCGCGCTTTTGGCGACTTTCTTGACGGGCGCGTAGCTTTCTTCATCGCCGGTGAAGTTATCGTCGTCGAGTTCTGGCGCGGCGGTATAGTCAACGTCGTCCAGTACGCCATCCAACTGAAAATCTTGAAAATCCCTGCCTTTCATTTCCTGCTCCTGCCCCTGGGGGCGGTATCTTGCATCATGATACGCCAGCTTCGACCGCGGCTTGTGGCCTTTGGTTCCTGGCGGCTCTTTAACGCTTGAAGTCGCTATTCGCTGACTTCGGGCGCATTATGATTGGGCAAAGTGCAACTAATGTGTATCAATCTATAAATGATCTAACGGCTATCGTCCAACTTGTTGATTTTTAAACAATAACTAATCGTCAATATTCTTGTCCTGTTAGCCCTACATTAAGCCAGCTTCTTATATTTGATCCGCGTGGGCTCGTTGTCGCCTTTGCGCTTTTTGCGGTCTTCTTCGTAGTCGCTGTAGTTGCCTTCATGGAACACCACCTCGCTGTCGCCTTCGAAGGCCAGGATGTGGGTGGCGATGCGGTCGAGGAACCAGCGGTCGTGCGAGACCACGATCACGGTGCCGGGGAAGGCGAGCAGCGCTTCTTCGAGGGCGCGCAGGGTTTCCACGTCGAGGTCGTTGGTGGGTTCGTCGAGCAGGATGACGTTGGCGCCGCGCTTGAGCAGCTTGGCCAGATGCACGCGGTTGCGTTCGCCGCCGGAGAGGTCGCGCACCAGTTTTTGCTGGTCGCTGCCTTTGAAGTTGAAGCGGCTGACGTAGCCGCGCGAGGCGACTTCGTGGTTGCCGATCAGCATGTTGTCGAGGCCGCCGGAGATTTCCTGCCACACGGTATTGCCGGGGTTAAGCTCGTCGCGGCTTTGATCGACGTAGGCGAGCTGCACGGTGTCGCCGAGCGTGATGCTGCCGCTGTCCGGCTGTTCCTGGCCTACCAACATGCGCAGGAAAGTGGTTTTGCCGGCGCCGTTGCCGCCGATGATGCCGACGATGCTGCCGCGCGGCACGCTGAAGCTGAGGTCGTTGATCAGCGCGCGTTCGCCGAAACCTTTGGTGAGGTGATCCACCACGATGACTTTTTCGCCCAGGCGCGGCCCCGGCGGAATATAAAGTTCGAGGGTTTCGTTGCGGCTTTGAAACTCCTTCGATTGCAATTCTTCAAAACGGGCCAGACGCGCCTTGCTCTTGGCCTGGCGGCCCTTGGGATTCTGGCGCACCCATTCGAGTTCGGCCTTGATGGTTTTATCCAGCGCGGCTTGCTGGCGGGCTTCGGTTTCGAGGCGCTTTTCCTTTTGCTCCAGCCATTGGCTGTAGTTGCCTTCGTAGGGAATGCCGTGGCCGCGGTCGAGTTCGAGAATCCAGCCGGCGGCGTTGTCGAGGAAGTAGCGGTCGTGGGTGATGGCCACCACGGTGCCCTCAAAGTCCTTCAGGTAGCGTTCGAGCCAGGCCACCGATTGCGCGTCGAGATGGTTGGTGGGCTCGTCGAGCAGCAGCATGTCGGGGTTGGAAATCAACAGGCGGCACAGCGCCACGCGGCGTTTTTCACCGCCGGAAAGCTGTTTCACCTGCGCGTCCCAGGGCGGCAGCCGCAGGGCGTCGGCGGCGATTTCCAGGGTGCGGTCGATGTCCCAGCCGTTCTGAGCATCGATCTGGCTTTGCAGGACGCCTTGGCGTTCGAGCAGCGCGTTCATCTCGTCGTCGCTCATCGGCTCGGCGAATTTGTCGCTGATGGCGTTGAATTCATCCACCAGATTCTTGATTTCGCGCACGCCATCCTCGACGTTTTCGCGTACCGTGCGGTTTTCGTCCAACTGCGGCTCTTGCGGCAGATAGCCGACTTTCAATTCCGGCTGCGGGCGCGCTTCGCCGAGGAAGTCCTTGTCCACCCCCGCCATGATGCGCAAGAGCGTGGACTTGCCCGAGCCGTTCAGCCCCAACACGCCAATTTTGGCGCCGGGGAAGAAGGACAGGGAGATATCCTTGAGGATTTCGCGTTTGGGCGGCACGACTTTGCCGACCCGGTTCATGGTGAAGACGAATTGGGCCATAAAAACGGGGAATTATTCAGGTAGAATGAAACGGGTAGGTAGAACCAAAAACGCAATTTTACTCCTTCACCCAGATGCAGTCCATGAAAGCAGCGTCCGCGCCCCGCGCGGCTGAACTCGATCGAGGAATCCATGCTCAGTAAAACCATGACCATCGCCGGCTTTGATGATGAATTGGCCAAAGCCATCACTAATGAAGCCACGCGCCAAGAAGAACACATCGAACTGATTGCTTCGGAGAACTATGCCAGTCCGCGCGTATTGGAAGCGCAGGGCAGCGTGCTCACCAACAAATACGCCGAAGGCTACCCAGCCAAGCGCTATTACGGCGGCTGCGAATACGTGGATCAGGTGGAAAACCTGGCCATCGAACGCGCCAAGGCGCTGTTTGGCTGCTCCTACGCCAACGTGCAGCCGCACTCAGGTTCGCAGGCCAATACCGCCGCCTACGCCGCGCTGCTCAAGCCGGGCGATACGCTGCTTGGCATGAGCCTGGCGCACGGCGGGCACCTGACGCACGGCGCCAGCGTGAGTTTTTCCGGGCGCGTGTACCACGCCGTGCAATACGGGCTCGATCCGGCCACCGGCGAAATCGACTACGAGCAAGTGGAAAAACTGGCGCAAGAGCATCGCCCCAAGGTGCTGGTGGCGGGTTTTTCCGCCTATTCGCGCGTCATCGACTTTCCGCGGATGCGTAAGATCGCCGATAGCGTAGGCGCCAAGTTCATGGTGGACATGGCGCATGTGGCCGGTCTCGTCGCCGCCGGCGTTTACCCCAGCCCCTTGCCGCACGCGCATGTGGTGACCTCCACCACCCACAAAACCCTGTGCGGCCCGCGCGGCGGTTTGATTCTGTCCAACTGTGGCGATGAAGAACTGTACAAGCGCCTCAATTTCGCCGTGTTCCCAGAAAACCAGGGCGGCCCCCTGATGCACGTCATCGCCGCCAAGGCAGTGTGTTTCAAGGAAGCGATGAGCCCGGAGTTCACCAGCTATCAACAGCAGGTACTGCGTAACGCCAAGGCGATGGTAAACGTGTTCCAATCGCGTGGTTTCGAGATCGTCTCCAAAGGCACTGATGACCATTTGTTCCTGCTCTCACTGGTAGGCCGCGAACTCACCGGCAAAGACGCCGACGACGCGCTAGGCCGCGCCAACATCACCGTCAACAAAAATTCCGTACCGAACGATCCACGCCCACCCTTCGTCACCAGCGGCCTGCGCATCGGCACCCCGGCGGCCACCCGCCGCGGTTTCGGCGAAGCGGAAGTGACGGAGCTGGCCGGTTGGATTTGCGACGTGCTGGAAAATCACACGGACACGGCGGTGATCGACGCGGTCAAGGCCAAGGTGCTGGCGCTGTGTAAGCGGTTTCCGGTGTATGCCTGAAGCGCGGCGGCGTAAGCGGCGTGAGAACTGAATAATGCACTGCCCATTCTGTAACGCCGTCGATACCAAAGTCATCGATTCGCGCCTGGTCGCCGAAGGCAACCAGGTGCGGCGCCGGCGCGAGTGCATCACTTGCGCCGAGCGTTTCACTACGTTTGAAAGCGCCGAACTCGTCATGCCGCGCGTGGTAAAGCGCAACGGCGAGCGCGAACCCTTCAACGAAGACAAACTGCGCGGCGGCATGTTGCGGGCGCTGGAAAAACGCCCGGTGAGTCTGGAGCAGGTGGACGAAGCAATCAGCCGCATCAATCACGCGCTGCGCGCGCTCGGCGAACGCGAAGTATCGAGCCAACTGGTGGGCGAAAAAGTCATGCGTGAATTGCGTAGGCTCGACGAAGTGGCCTACGTGCGCTTCGCGTCGGTGTACCGCAGCTTCAAGGATCTCAACGAATTCCGCGAAGTGATCGACAGCATGGCGCGGGATGATCCGGGGGGTTGAGGCTTTGAGAGCAGGCGTGCAACTGATCTGCTCCCTCTCCCGCTGGCGGGAGAGGGTTGGGGAGAGGGTGGTAGTTCGCGGGCGCCCCGCCCAGCCCCCCACCCCCCCGCGGGGGGGGGGGCGCCAGTGGGGTGTAAATTTAAAAAAGGAATATGAAAGAGGG
>JAITMI010000396.1 GCA_031277435.1 Pseudomonadales bacterium | reverse complement strand
CCCATGACGCGCGTATCGACGATGCTCAGGCCGGAAAAATCCGAGGTTTTGTCGCGGATCGCAAGCTGCGGCGCGCCCGGTTCGAGGCGGCGGTAGCTGCCGCGCAGGCCAACATGCAGCACGCTTTGCGGCGTCAACAGCGGGGTATAGACGGCGCGCCCGGCGGCGCCCCAGCCTTCATCACCGGCATTGCCGGGTTTTACGCTGTCGCCAAATACGCCGCTGGCGGCGAACCAATGCTCGCCGCTGGTTTCCGCGCGCAGGCCGATGGCGCGGTCGGCGAAGGCCGCGACCAGCGCGTTGTCGATGCCGCGTTCAACGAAGGGCTCGTCGTTGGAGCTCATTTCCAGTGACATGCTATAGGGTTGTTTTTGATTGCCGGCATAGATTTCACTGCCCGCATCGGTGATGTAGCCCAGCTTGAAATCCTTCAGCGCCACGCTGTCCTTGGCGAAATCCATTTCCATCGCCCAGGCCCAGTGCGTATCAAATATACCGTTAAGTTCCAAACGGCCACGGCGGATTTGCGTGCCGTTGATTGGCGCGGGGCTGATGCGCGGGTCGTAATCGTGCGTTACGTAATCGAGATGCAAACGCCCGCCGATTTCGATTTCGTTGGCGCCGCCGTTGGTTTTAATGTTGAGCCCGGCGCCACCGCCGAGGGTAATCGCGGCGGCGTCTTCCTTGGTCAGTGTTTCCTTCGCCAGCAATTCTTCATATTGCTGCTCTGTAATCGCGCCGTTGCCTAGCAGAATGTCCAATAGTTCCTTGTCGGCGGCCTGCGCCGAGGCCGTGAATGCGCTACATAGCACGGCCTTAATAATCAATTTATTAAGATCAATTTTTTGGACTTTCGCCATTTCTCCATCTCCTTAACGAAATTTTCGCATCCGGGGCGGATGCTCCGGCAACGGCGCGCACTGTATAAATACTGGGTTAAACGCGTATTAACCGCGCGTAAACCTTTGCCGGGTATTCAATGAAGATTGAGTAAAGACGCCTTCATTCCAAATCCACGCGGCGGCGGCGATAACCCATCGCTTGACGCGCCAGCGCCTGACGCAGCGGGGCAACATGCTCCACGCCCGCCATGCCGAGTTGCCGCAAGAGACCGCGGCCTGGTTTATTGGAAGAAAACAGCGAGACCAAATGATGGCTGAAGCCGATGGTCAATTCCTGATCGCTGGCGCAGCTCTGTTGATATTGCAGCAAATGACGCATGGCGCCGGGCGATTCACCCACCACGAGCGCGGCGCGTACCGTGTGCGCCAGCGCCAGCGTGTCGCGCAGGGCCAGGTTGAAGCCTTGCCCCGCCACCGGATGCAGGGTATGCGCCACGTTGCCCAAGAGAGCCAGCGACGGCCGCACCTGTTCGCTCGCCAAGGTCAACCGCAAGGGGAACAGCGCGCGCTTACCAACCTTGGTGAACGCGCCAAGCGCGTAGCCAAATTCCGCGTGCAAGCGCGCCAGAAACTCTGCATCAGGCAAGGCCAGCACGGCCTCGGCTTGCGCTTGCGGCTGCGTCCACACCAGCGCACAGCGGTGTTCACCGGCGAAATCCGGCAAGGGCAAGAGCGCCAGCGGGCCGTTCGGCGTGAAGCGTTCCCAAGCGCGGCCCGCGTGCGGCAACGCACAGGCGATATTGGCGATCAGCGCGCTTTGTTCGTAGGAGGTCTCGCGCTGTTCGATGCCAAGTTGCGCGGCAAGTCCGGAGCGTCCGCCGTCGGCCAGGACTACCAGCGCGGCGCTCATTATATCGTTGCTATTTTCCAGCAAGAGTTGCATGGCGCCGGGCACGGGTTTCAGTTCGCGCACGCGCGTATTGGCGCGCAAAGTGAAACGATCGGAACATAATAGCGCCTGATTGAAGCCGCGCCCGAGTGCGGTATTTTCAGCCACGTAGCCCAAGGCCGGTACCTTGGCTTCGGCGGCATTCATGCGCACGCCGCCGAAGCGGCCTTGATCGGACACCAGTATCTGAACGATAGGTTCCGCATCGGGCGCGATTGCTGACCATAGATCAAGACGCTCCAGCGCATCGCGGCTGGAAGCGGACAGCACGGTGCTGCGGCTATCGAAACCCGGTTGTTGCGCCGGGCCATCAAGCGAAATCGGCGCGGCCTCCAGCAAGAGCACCGAGGGCGCCGCTTGCCCCGCGCCACCTGGCCGCGTGAGCGCGCAAGCGAGGCTGGCGCCCGCCATGCCGGCGCCTACGATGATGACATCGTAATGCTCAGGGCTCGCCGTGTTCATCGTATTTGGTCCTTGCGCCTTACGCGGTGGCCATCAGGCTTTCGATATCGCTCACGGTTTTCGGCAGAGCGGCGGTCAGCACTTCGTAGCCGTTACGGGTTACCGCCACGTCATCCTCGATGCGCACGCCAATGCCGCGCCAGCGCGCCTCCACCTTGGTGTTGTTGGCGCTGATGTAGATGCCCGGCTCCACGGTGAGCACCATGCCCGGTTCGAGCTCGCGCCAATGACCGTCGATTTTGTAATCGCCCACGTCGTGCACGTCCATGCCCAGCCAGTGGCCGGCGCGGTGCATGTAGAAATCGCGGTAGGCGCCATTTTGGATCAGGTCATCCACATCGCCTTGCAAGAGCCCGAGTTCCACCAGGCCCGCAGTGATTACCCGCACCGTAGTGTCGTGCGGCAGGTTCCAGGCATTGCCCGGTTTCACTTGTTCGATCGCCGCGAGCTGCGCCTTGAGCACCAGTTCATAAATAGCTTTTTGTTCGGGGTTGAATTTGCCGTTCACCGGAAAAGTGCGGGTGATGTCGGAAGCATAATGTTGAAATTCACAGCCGGCGTCGATCAACAGAAGATCGCCGTCCCTGAGTTCTTGATCGTTATCGATGTAATGCAGGATGCAGGCATTGGCGCCGCCAGCCACGATTGAGGTATAAGCTGGCGCGCGGCAACCGCAGCGGAAAAATTCGTGCATGAATTCAGCTTCCACTTCGTATTCGTACATGCCGGGCCGCGCCACTTGCATCGCGCGCCGGTGCGCGCGCGCGGCGATCTGCCCCGCTTCGCGCATCAGGTCGAGTTCGGCCTTGGATTTGAACAGGCGCATTTCGTGCAAGAGATGATCGAGCACCAGAAATTCACCGGGCGAATGCACGCCGCTGCGCACTTTCTTGCGCACCACTTTCACCCATTCCATAACGCGATGATCGAATTGCTCGTCCTTGCCCATGGCGTAGTACACGCGCTCGCGGCCTTCGATGAGGCCGGGCAGAATGTCGTCGATGTCGCCGATGGGGAAGGCATCGTCCATGCCCAGTTGCGTGATCGCCGCTTCCGGCCCCAGCAACTTGCCATTCCATAATTCCTTGAGCGGGTCACGCTCCTGGCAGAACAGCAAACATTGGCCCTGCTCGCGCCCTGGAATCAATACCAATACGCTGTGCGCTTCGTCAAAGCCGCTGAGGTAATGCAGGTCGCTGTCCTGGCGGTAACGGAATTCGGTGTCGCCATTACGCAGCACCGGCGCGGCGGCATGGACGATGGCGATGCTGTTGCTTTCCATGTGGTTCATCAGCTCCTGACGGCGCTGTTGAAATTCTTTCTGGCTGATGGGCATAGGGTTTTCCATGATGTCGATACTGAAAGCCAAGTGAT
>JAITMI010000163.1 GCA_031277435.1 Pseudomonadales bacterium | reverse complement strand
GTATCGAAATGGAAAATCAGTTTGAGCATCCCGACTTCGTCGCCGGTGATCTGGGCGCGGGCGATGTTGCGGAAGAAGGCTTTGCCGACTTCGTAGGGGATTTTCTTTTCGGTCAGCTCGCGCTCGTTCATGCCGATGGTGCTGATTTCGGGGATGGTGTAGATGCCGTTGGGGATTTCCTGCAATTCAAAAAACGCCTCTGGGTTGAACATGGCGTTGGTGGCGGCGCGGCCTTGGTCGTAGGCGGCGCTGGCGAGCGCTGGCCAGCCGATTACGTCGCCGGCGGCGGAAATGTGCGGCACCTTGGTTTGGTAACGCTCGTTCACTTCCAGTTGGCCGCGACTGTTGGGTTCGATGTCGAGGCAGGCCAGATTGAGACGGTCGGTATTGCCGGTACGGCCGTTGGCCCACAGCACGATGTCGCTTTTGATCTTCTTGCCTGATTGCAGGTGGGTGATGATGTGGTCGTCGAAGTATTCGATGTGGCTGAAATGTTCCTGGTGGCGGCAGCGCACGCCGGTGTCGCGCAGGTGATAGCTGAGCGCTTCGGAAATTTCCGTGTCGAGGAAGGCCAGCAAGGAGGCGGCGGGGTTGATCAATTCGACCCTGGCGCCGAGGCCGCCGAAGATCGAGGCGTATTCGCAGCCGATTACGCCAGCGCCGACGATGGTGACTTTGCGCGGGGTGAAATCGAGGTCGAGGATGGTGTCGCTGTCGAACACCCTCGGATGCAGAAAATCGACCGTGGCCGGGCGATAGGGCCGCGCGCCGGTGGCGATCAGAAAGTAATCGGCGCTCAGGCGCAGCTTTTGCTTGCCCTGTGCCACCTGGATGCTGTGCGCGTCGAGAAAGCTGGCGCTGCCGTGATACACCGGCACCGAGTTGTGCTCGTAATAGTCGTTGCGCAACAGGCTTTGTTCTTCCACCACGCGGTAGGCGTGTTTCATCAATTGCTGGAAGGTGATGTGGCGGGCGTCGCCGAACTCGCGGAACATCGGGTTGGTGTTGTAGCGGATCACCTGCCGCACGCCGTGGCGCAGCGCCTTGGAGGGAATCGTGCCTAAATAGGTGCAGTTGCCGCCAGCGCGCGGTTTGTCGCACACGATCGCCACTTTTTTGCCCTGCTTCACCGCGTTCATGGTGGCGGATTCCCCGGCTGGGCCGCTGCCGATCACGATCAGATCGTAAGCGCTGGCTTCCGCCGCCGTGGCTGGGCTTTGCGTTTCGACCGGCTCGGCCTGGTCTTTGGTCTTGTCTTGCTTGTGGCTGTGCTTGCTGCTCATGGCGCCTCGACGATGTTCGCGAATTTTGCTTTGAAATCAGGTGAGGATTGTGTCACAAATCCTTGATCTGTATGAATTATGAAGTAAGCCGCCAGCCCCCGCTCCCTGGCCAAACGCAGGCCCTCCTCGGGGCCAAGCACCAAGAGCGCGGTGGCCCAGGCATCGGCCTCTGCCGCCGTTGCGGCCACTACGCTTACCGCGCGGAGGGCATGATCGATGGGCCAGCCGCTATGCGGGTCGATTTCATGCGAATAGCGTTTGCCGTCGATCTCGCGGTAGTTGCGGTAATCGCCGGAACTGGCCAAGGCGAAGGCTTCGCCCTCTGCGTCGAGCAGGGCGAAGGCCGCGGGCGCGCCGTCTTGCGGTTTTTCGATTGCCAGGCGCCAGGTGGAACCGTCGGGTTTGCGGCCCGCCACGCGCAGTTCGCCGCCGATTTCCAGTAAATAGTCGTCGATGCCCTGCGCTTGCAAGAGGCCCGCCAACACGTCCACCGCATAGCCTTTGGCGATCGCGGAAAGATCAAGTTCCAGCGACTGCCAGCGAATCACGCTTTGCTCGCGCGGACGCAGTTGCAAGACCTCCAGCCCCACCCTGGCGCGCGCCGCGGCAATGGCGGTCTTGCTGGGCAGGCCGGGGCGCTCGGGATCGGGGCCGAAGCCCCACAGCCGCACCAGCGGCGCCACGCTGGGGTCGAAAGCGCCGCCGCTTTGTTCGTAGACCTCTTGCGCCAATTGCAATACCGCGAACAGATCTTCCGACACGCCCACCGCCTCCAGCGCCGGGTTGGCATTGAGCTGGCTCAGTTCGGAATCGGGCGCGTAGGTGGAAAACACCGCCCTGTCGAGCCGCGCCAGTTCGCTCACCAGCAAGGTTTCGAGCGCGGGATTGAGCGGCTCATCGTCCCAATACTGCAAGCTCCAGGTAGTGCCCATGGTGCCGCCGCCCAAGAGCGCCAGCGGCGGCGCGTTACGGCTGGCGAACAAAAACCACAGGCCCAGAAACGCCAAAGCGCCCAGGGCATAAGCCAGGGGCGCTTTGTAAGACTTGGGCCGAAACAAGCGCAGCTCCCGCGTTCTTGGCGTCCTCAAGCCCCCATGCTCTGGTTTTCGGGGTAGGACAGATGATTGACGCCCGCCATCTTGCTCACCATGCGCACCACCTGGCTGCAATAGCCAAACTCGTTGTCGTACCACAGGTACAAGAGCAGGTTGGTGCCGTTACTGATGGTGGCGGTGGCGTCGAGAATCGCCGCTTCGCGCGAGCCGATGAAGTCGCTCGACACCGCGTCGGGCGATTCGGTGTAGCCGATCTGGTTTTGCAGCGGCGAATCCAGCGCGATCATGCGCAGGTATTCGTTGATTTCTTCCTTGGTGCAGGGCTTGACCAGGGTCAGGTTGAGGATCGCCATCGACACGTCGGCCACCGGCACGCGCACCGCGTTGCCGGTCAGTTTGCCGGCCAGCTCCGGTACCGCCTTGGCCACCGCCTTGGCGGCGCCGGTTTCGGTGAGCACCATGTTCAGCGCGGCGCTGCGGCCACGGCGGTCGGCCTTGTGGTAGTTGTCGATCAGGTTCTGGTCGTTGGTGTAGGCATGCACGGTTTCAACATGGCCATGCACCACCCCGTAACGCTCATGGATCAGCTTGAGCACCGGCGCGATCGCGTTGGTGGTGCAGGAGGCGGCGGTGATGAGCGTATCGCTCGACTCGATCATGTGATGGTTGATGCCGCACACGATGTTCTTCAGATCGCCCTTGCCCGGCGCGGTCAGCATCACCTTGCTGACGCCCTTCGATTGCAGGTGCTTGGACAAGCCTTCCTTGTCGCGCCACTTGCCGGTGTTGTCGATGATCAGCGCGTCGGAAATACCGTACTTGGTGTAATCAATGCTATCGGGGCTGTCGGCATAAATGAAATGCACCACGTTGCCGTTGGCGATGATGTAGCTTTGTTTCTCATCGACGCGCACCGTGCCGCGGAAGGAGCCGTGCACCGAGTCGTTACGCAGCAGGTTGACGCGCTTTTGCAGATCGCCGTCGCCGCCCCTGCGCACCACCACCGCGCGCAGACGCATGATGGAGCCGTTGCCGGTCTGCTCCAACAGCAAGCGGGTGACCAGGCGGCCAATGCGGCCAAAACCGTACAGCACGATATCCACCGGCTTGTCGATTGGCTGATGGTCGCGGCCAATCAGATGCTTCAATTCACTGGCGACCCAGCTATTGACGTCGATGCCGTTGGGATCATCCGCCTGCTTGCGCATGTAACCCACGGTGAGTTTGCCGAGGTCGATCTGGCAGGGGCAGAGATCCAGCGTGGACAGAGCCATCAACACCGGATGGCTCTCGAATTCAGACATTTCGTTGCGGCCAATCTGCCGCACGCGGCGATGCGCCTTCATCAGATCAGCGACCGAGCGGTTGCTCAGCGTGGTGCCATACAGGAAAACCTGCACCCCTTTGAGGTTTTCCAGCCGGCCCAGCACCGGCAGCATTTCCTGCGCCAGGGCCTCCCGCTGTTTCCAATCGTTGAAAAAGCCTTGTTCTGCTGTTGGTCTGACCACGGCGTCGATCCTGTCGGTTGAATGTCGGTTGAAAAAACCCGCGTATTATCCCGTCCGCCCCGCATCCTGTCCAACCGAATCAGGGCCGCTTTGGGCTATACTGCGCGGCATTTTCAAACCCTAGGGCGAGCCTTGCCCCCCGTCATTGTCACGGCGGGTCAAGACCCGCCCTACTGCTTCAAGCATCGAATCATTCCCGCATGTCCCAGGCTCCCGCTCTCGATCTGAATCACCCTCCACGCCTCATTGCCGGCCAGCGCCAGCATTGGGGCGGCCTGCAAGGCGCCGCCGCGAGCCTGGCGCTGGCGCGGGCGGCGCTCGGCTTTGAGGGGCTGACGCTGTTGATCACCGAAAACTCGCGCCAGGCCGAACGCCTGCACGCCGAGCTGGAATTTTTTCTCGATGGTGCACAGAGCCTGCAACTCCTCACCTTCCCCGATTGGGAAACGCTGCCCTACGACAATTTTTCACCGCACCAGGACATCATCTCCACGCGCCTGCAAACGCTGTACCGCCTGCCGCAACTCAAGCGCGGCGTGCTGATCCTGCCGGTGACCACGCTGTTACACCGCCTGCCGCCTTGTGAATACATCAGCGCCAACACGCTCGACTTGCAAGTGGGCCAGCGTTTCGCGCTCGACGACATGCGCCGCGCGCTGGAAGCGGCGGGTTACAGTTGCGTGGATTCGGTGTACGAGCACGGCGAATTCGCGGTGCGCGGTTCGATCATGGATTTGTTTCCGATGGGCAGCGCCACGCCCTACCGCATCGAATTGTTCGACGACGAAATCGAAAGCCTGCGCACTTTTTCGCCCGACAGCCAGCTTTCCGCCGAAAAAGTAGACGCCGTGCGCCTCTTGCCGGGCCGCGAATATCCTCTGCACCAAGAAGCCATCGCCCGCTTCCGCCAAGCCTTCCGCGCCGCCTTCGCGGTGGACGTGCGGCGCTGCCCCTTGTACGAGGACATTTCGCGCGGCCTCGCCAGCGCCGGCATCGAATATTATTTACCGTTATTTTTTCCCGCGCTGGTGAGCCTGTTCGATTATCTGCCCGCCTCCTTGCAATGCCTCAGCCACGGCGAAGTGGCGCAGGGCGCGGAACAATTCTGGCGCGAAATCCGCGCCCGTTACGCGGAACGTTCGATTGATAATCAGCGGCCCATCCTGCCGCCGGAACAATTATTCCTTAGCGTGGAAGAATTATCCGCCACGCTCAAACCCTTGCCGCGGCTGCATTTGCATTCCAATACTCTGGAGGCCAAGGCCGGCCACCACAACCTCGCCAGCGGCCAGTTCCCCGATCTCGCGGTAGAAGCCAAAGCCGAGCAGCCCTTAGCTAAAGTGCAAAGTTTTTTGCGCGAACAAAGCCGCGGTCGCATTCTCTTTTGCTGCGATTCCCCCGGCCGGCGCGAAGCGATGCTGGAACTATTACGCCGCATCGATCTGAGCCCGCGGGTACTGACGAACTGGCGCGAATTTATCGACGGCGAAGATGCGCTCGCCATCACCGTGGCGCCGCTCGAAGCGGGTCTTTGGCTGCGCGAAGCGGGCCTGATCGCGATTACCGAAAACCAGCTTTTCATCCACCACGTCAGCCAGCAGCGCCGCCGCGGCAAGTTTCAGGATCAAAGCGAATTCGTTTTCAAAAGCCTCACCGAACTCAACCCTGGTTCGCCCGTGGTGCACCTCGATCACGGCGTGGGCCGTTATCTCGGCCTCGACAGTTTCGAGGTGGAAGGCCAGCTCACCGAATTTCTAGTGCTCGAATACGCCGATGCCGCCAAGCTCTACGTGCCGGTGGCGAGCCTGCACCTGATCAGCCGCTACAGCGGCGGCGACCCGGAACACGCGCCGCTGCATCGCCTCGGCAGCGACCAATGGCAAAAAGCCAAACGCAAAGCGCAAGAAAAAATCATCGACGTAGCGGCGGAACTGCTCGACTTGCACGCGCGCCGCGCGGCGCAGCAAGGCCAGGCGTTCACGCTGCACGAGGCCGACTATCAACTCTTCTGTAACGCCTTTCCCTTCGAGGAAACCGAGGATCAAGCCAACGCCATCGCCGCCGTCAGCGCCGATCTGCAAGCGCCGCGGCCAATGGACCGCTTGGTGTGCGGCGACGTCGGTTTCGGCAAGACCGAAGTAGCGCTGCGCGCCGCCTTCATCGCGGTAAGTAACGCCAAACAGGTGGCGGTACTGGTGCCCACCACCTTGCTGGCGCAGCAGCATTACGACACCTTCCGCGACCGCTTTGCCGACTGGCCGGTCAAAATCGCGCTATTGTCACGTTTCGTCGCCGGCAAACAGCAGGACGCCACCTTGCGGCAATTGGCGGAAGGCCAAGTAGACATCGTGATCGGCACTCACAAACTCTTGAACGAAAATCTCAAATACCGTTCCCTGGGCCTGCTCATCATCGACGAAGAACACCGCTTTGGCGTGCGCCAGAAAGAACGCCTATTGGCGCTGAAGGCCAACGTGGACATCCTCACGCTCACCGCCACGCCGATTCCGCGCACCTTGAACCTGGCGCTGAGCGAAATGCGCGACCTGTCAATCATCGCCACGCCGCCAGCGCGGCGGCTG
>JAITMI010000142.1 GCA_031277435.1 Pseudomonadales bacterium | reverse complement strand
ACCATTGCTATTGCAATACGCATAAAAAACCCTCTTTGACACACCAGCGCGTCGCCCAATTCAGCGCGCGCGGCGCCGCGGCTCATTGGGCTGCCGCCGGCTGCGGGAACCACGCGGCGATGCGCTGGTCCAGCGTGTATTCCATGCCGAGATTCGGATACTGAGCCAGCACGAGCTGGCGCATTTCGTCCGGCGTATTGGACTTCGCGACGTCGGCCTCCCAATCGGCGATGTATTTTTTCATGAACTCGATGGAGGCCGGATCGCGCGTGGCGCCCGGCCCTTCGTGACCGGGAACGACGATCCGCGGGTTCAGCGCCAGAATCTGGTCGATGGACTTCAGCCACTCGGTTCGCGCCGCGTCTTTCGTGACGCCGAAATAGACGTGGTCGAACACGATGTCGCCGGTGACCACCGCGTCAAGCGGCGGGATGTGCACGAAGCTGTTGCCCGGTCCATCGCTGCCGCTCACCGGGCCGGTGATCGGGAAGCGATACCCTTCCAACGTCAGTACCGGTTCGCTCAGCGCCTCGGGCAGCACCGGTTCGGGGCCGGGAATGTTGTTGCCGTAGGTGGGGAGCCAGAATCTCTGCCGGGCCGGCCAGGCGGTCGCCACGGCGGCGGCGGTCTCAGGCAGCGCCACCACACGCGCCTGCGGGAAAGCCTGTTTCAGCACCGCCAGCCCAAACAGGTGGTCCGGGTGGGAGTGGGTGATGTAGATGGTGGTGAGCTGCTTGCCGGATTCGAGGATCTCCGCCGCGAGGCGATGCGAGGAACTGAGGGAGAACTGCGCATCGATCAGCAGCATCTCCTTCTCGCCGGAGATCATCGTCGAGTTGACGTCGTAGCCATTCATGCCCTGGCCAGTGAAGACCTTCAGTTGCAGTTCCGGCGAATCGGCCGCCTGCGCCAAACCACTGATGAGCAGCGCCGCAGCCAGCCACAACGAACGTGTATCTCGCATAATCTCCCCCTTGAGTCTTTGCGCCCTGCCGGGCGGTGATGGTAAATGAAGCGAGACTAGCGGCGAGCCCTGAATTTGTCCAGCGCCAGTCTTGTCCAACGAGGGATGAGTCTAAGTGAGTGAAAGGGGCCGGCTTGCCTCAGTCTGTCTTCACGCGCACGTCAGCGGGCTCAGGCCCGGACTCAAGTTCGACTTCCACTTCCACCTCGATGTTGAGGTTATAGGCGGGTGCGTTCAATAATTCGTCGTAGTCGCGCTCCAGCCAGTCGTGGCCCCAGATGCGGCGGGCTTCCCAATCGGCGGGGGCGTTGTCGCGCATCCACTGTGCGCCGTGGAGTTTGTACAGGCTGAGCAGGACGTCGGCTGGCACTTCGGGGGTGCGCAGGATCCATAACCATTCGGTTTCTTCATCGCCCGCCATCCTGGCCGCTTCGGCTTCTTCCTGATACCAGTCGAACGCGCTGAGCGCTTGCGCGGCGTGGCGTTGTGCTTCATTCAGATAACTTTTCAGTGGCTTCATGACTACTTCTTCGTGGCGTGGCAACGCGCTCCTGGGTTTTACGTTATTCAGTCAAATTATCACTGTGATTATCGCCGCGCGGCGCTTGCCGGGCTTTGCTCGCGGTCAAACGTCTGGCTACCAGGTAGTGAATGATGCTGAGCACGAGGGCCAAGGCCACGGCGCCGGCGCCGCCCACCGCCAGGCGCGTCAGCGCGGCGACGCCGGCGGTGGCGGTGCGCTCGATGGTGACCGAATCGAGCGCGAATACGATCAGAGCGGGCGCCAGAACCGTGGGATCATCGGCTGATACCGGCGCTGGCACGAACATCAAGGCGAGCAGCAGGCACATCAAAAGATAGGCCAATTCGCGCCGCAGATAACGCCACAGCACCCGCCAGCTCAGCAGGCTGAACACGAGGCCGGCGCCGATGTAAACATGCCAGGCCAGTTTGTAGTTTTGCGGGTCCATGAGTGGTGGTTGCCTCTAATGCTAATTTGGTTCAGTTGCCGCGCTGCCCTTAATCCGTCGCAAAACTCCCGCCCTGTAGGGGCAGGCCCCCGTGCCTGCCCTTGCCGACGGATGCCACGGAACGATGGGCAGGCACGGGGGCCTGCCCCTACAAGAACAAAGAGCAAACGGGCATAGCCACGCATTGTACCTAAACCGTCCACGGAACGATGTGCGCTATCAGGTCTTCTTCGTGGATGAAATCTTCGGAAATCACCCGTCCGGTGATGGTATTGCCGCTTTGTTTCATCGCCTGGCGTGAGCCGCTGATCAAGGGGTGCCAGAGCGGTAGCGGGCGGCCTTCGTGGAGCAGGCGGTAGGCGCAGGTGGAGGGCATCCATGACAGTGCGTCGAGTTCGTCCGGGCGCAGTTTGACGCAGGTGGGGACCAGGCGCCGCCGCTCGGCGTAGATTTTGCAGCGGCATTTTTGCTGATCGAGGTAACGGCATACCACGCTGGTGTAATGCACTTGGCCGGTGTCCTCGTCTTCCAGCTTCAAGAGGCAGCATTTGCCGCAGCCGTCGCATAGGGATTCCCACTCTTGCGGCGTCATTTCGCTCAGCGTCTTGCGTTCCCAGAATGGGCGTTCTTGTTCCATCACTAGTCTCCGTCGCTGAACTGGCGCGGCATTTTATTGGGCGGCAGTTGCAGGTAATAACCGCGTTCGTGGATCGCCGCCAGTACGTCCTCTGCCTTGGCGCGCGCTAGTTTGCGTGTTGGGTGCAGTTTGAGCGTCAACACTTCGCGTATTTCGCCCATGCTGTTCAATAATTCCTCGGGCACGCGCGCCAAGCCTTCGGCGCGGGCGACGTAGAGGTACATTTCGGCTTCGCGGCTGCCGCCATAGATGGTGCAGAGTAACTGTTCATCGCTCATGGCTGTTCCGCGCTCATGGCTGTGCTTCATCCTGCGCGCCGGGCGCGGTTTTTTGCAATAACTGTTTAAGATCATCGAGCACCAGCGGCGCGCGCCAGCCTTGCAGTTCCGCTGGGATGGCGAGCGGCGCGGCGGAGTTTTTCGCCTGCGCGTCGAGCGCGTAATAGAGTTCCATCAACAGGCGTTTGCGTACCAGCATCTCGTTGGGCAGCTTGAGTTCGGCGGCGCGTGTTTCAATATAGTCCTGGGCGCGGCGCAGGCGCGTCTTGTTGCCTGGGCTCAAGGGTTTGGGCAAGGGCGGCGGACACTGCGCTTCGGGCAATTGCCGCGCCTGTTGCACCAGCGCCAGGGCTTGTTCGCCTTCGAAGCGCACGAAGTTGTCGCTGACATCCTCGATTATGCTGAGTTGCATCCGGTTGGCCGGCAAGGCTTGGGCGATGCCGTACAGCGCGGTGTCCTTGAGTATCCAACTGCGCGGTTTATCACGCTTGCGCGCGCGCTGTTCGCGCCATGCGGCCAAAAGTTGCAAGGCCGCGCGCTGCGCTGGCGCGAATTGCCAGGCGGCTTTGAAGTTGAGGTAGTAGTCATCGAAATTGCCGTTCACTTCGCTGTCGTACTGCCGCGGCAGGCGCGCGCAATCTTCTTGCAGCCAGCTCAGGCGGCCTTGTTCGCGGAGCGTGTCGCTTTGGTGTTGCCATAGCGGCAAGAGATAGGCCACATCAAGCGCGGCATAGGCTTGCTGCTCTTGCGTCAAAGGCCGCTGCAACCAATCGGAGCGCGTTTCGCCCTTGGGCAATTCGATGCCGGTATGCAATTTCACCAGGTTCTGATAGCTGATGCCGCTGCCTTGGTTGAGAAAGGCGGCGGCGATCTGCGTGTCGAAGAGCGGCGCGGGGAATACGCCGAGGCAGCGCAGAAATACCAATAAATCCTCGGAACAGGAATGCAGCACCTTGACCACTTGCGTATCGAGCATTAACGCTCGCAGCGGTTCCCATTGCGTGATGGATAATGGATCGATCAGCCATAAATGATCGGCGTCGGCCAACTGCAACAAGGCGGTACGCGGGTAGAAGGTGGATACGCGCATGAATTCGGTGTCGAGCGCCACCGCGGCTTGTTCGCGCCAGCGCGCGCAACAGCTCGCCAGAGTGGCGTCGTCCTGAACCCAGCGGTAATCAATATCGGCGATGGCGGCGGGAAAATTCACGGGGTGTTTTTGTCCGTTTGATTGAAAATACCCAAGGGCTGGCGCCCGCTGAGCGAGTGCATCAGCGTGCCGCCGTCGATGTATTCGAGTTCGCCGCCCATCGGCACGCCGTGGGCGATGCGGCTCACCTTGAGGCGGCGGGCGTTGAATTCGGGGCGGTTGAGCTGTTCGGCGATGTACCAGGCGGTGGCTTCGCCTTCCACCGTGGGGTTGGTGGCGAGGATCACTTCATGCACTTGCCCTTCCCGCACTTGCGCCACCAGGGCGTCGATGCCGAGCGCGGCGGGGCCGATGCCGTCGATCGGCGATAAGTGACCCATCAGTACGAAATAACGGCCGCGGTAGACGGCGGTTTGTTCCACCGCGAACACGTCGGCGGGAGTTTCCACCACGCACAAGAGCGCCTGATCGCGCCCAGGGTGCGCGCAAATGCCGCAGAGTTCGGTTTCCGACAAGGTGCGGCAAGCCCGGCATTGGCCCACGCCATCCATCGCGGCGCTGAGCGCGGCGGCGAGGCGGCGCCCGCCTTCGCGGTCGCGTTCCAGAAAGTGCAGTACCATGCGCTGCGCTGATTTGCCGCCGACGCCGGGCAGGCGCTTGAAGGCGTCGATCAATTGCTGAATGAGCGGGCTATAATTCATGAAGCAAATTCAAAACGGCAGCTTGAAACCTGGCGGCAAGTGGAGCCCGGCGGTCATGGCCGCCACCGACTGTTTGCCGGCCTCCGCTACCTTGTCCGCGGCGGAATTGCAGGCGGCGGCCACCAGGTCTTCGAGCAGTTCGCGTTCGTCGTTGTAGAGCGAGGCGTCGATTTCGACGCGCTGCACTTCGTACTTGCCATTCATGGTGATTTTGACCAAACCGCCGCCGGCTTCGCCAATAACGATGCGGCTGGCCTGTTCGGCCTGCGCTTTTTGCATCTTTTCCTGCATCAATTGCGCTTGTTTCATCAATTGCGATAAATCGGCCATGCCAACTCCGTCATTGCCAGTGAAAAGGGTGTAAGGGGCTGATGCTCCCTGGCTGAATTTGCGCGTCAAACTGCCGCAAAAATTCCTGTACCAACGGGTCGGCGTGGAATTTTTCCCGCGCCTGTTCCTGGTATTCGCGTTCCAGACGCTGCCGCTCTTGCAGCGGCGTTTCGCCACTGAGTTTACCCGCCTGCATGGAGAGTTCGATGCTCTGGCCGAAATAGGCGCCGAGGGCGCTTTGGATGCGCGCGCGATGCTCGTCATTGAACAATGTGGCCTGGTTTTCATCAAGCGTGAGGCTGAGGCGCTTGCCGTTCACCGCCGTCAAAACCGAGTTGCCAGCCATGCTGCGGGTGACGCCGTTCAGTGGCAGTTGGCGGAACAGGGCTGGCCACTCTTGCGGGCTGAGGCTCGTCAAGGTGATCGCCGTATCGCTGGCGGCGGGCGGCGGGTCTTGTGGAGAAGTTGGGCTGGCTGCTTCAGCAGGTTCTTCAGAGGCTGTCGCAAAAGCCTGGTTAATTCCACCGCTGTCATTCCGCGCGAAGTCGCGGAATCCATACGATGTCTGATTTTGCGGTGTTAGTGGATTCTGCGACTCCGCTTCGCTGCGCGCAGAATGACACAACGGAAGCTCTTCAGGCAGTGGCCCCGAGAACGCCATTACTGGCGCGCTGAGCGGTGTTTCATTCAGCTTTTTTTTTTGCCCGGCATCCGCCGAGCTAGTCGCCACAGGCGCTTTTTTCTTCCCCGCATCCACCAGGACGTCAAGCGCCGGGCCGGCGGCGGGGGCGAAGGCGAACATGCGCAGGAGCGTCATTTCCACGCCGCTGCGCGCATCGAGCGCCCAGGGCAGTTCTTCGCGGCCTTTGAGCGCGATCTGGTAATAAAGCTGCACGCTTTCGGCGCTCAAGGCGGCGCCGTGGCGTAGCGCCAGGTCGCGGTCGCCTTGGCTGTTGTCCACCGCATCGGGCAACACTTGCGCGATCGCCACGCGGTGCAGCCAGGACAAAAGTTCCTGTAGTAGCGCTGCGTAATCGGGCGCGTGCTGCGCGGTTTCGGCGATTAGGTTCAGCGCGGCCTTGGCGTCGTTGGCGATCAGGGCATCCATCAGGCCGCTGATGACGGACTGGTCGATACTGCCGAGGAATTCGCTGACGCCGCTATTGCTGAGCGTGCCGTCGCAATAGCCGATGGCTTGATCGAGCAGGGTCAAGCAATCGCGCACCGAGCCTTGCGCGGCGCGGCCCAGTTGCCATAGCGCGCCTTCCTCGTAGGCGATATTTTCCTGGCCGAGGATGTACTTGAGATGTTCCACTAGGCGTTCGGGGCTGAGGTTTTTCAGGTTGAACTGCAAGCAGCGCGACAGCACCGTCACCGGCAGTTTTTGCGGGTCGGTGGTGGCGAGCAGGAATTTGACGTGCGGCGGCGGTTCTTCCAAAGTCTTGAGCAGCGCGTTGAAGCTGTGGTTGGAGAGCATGTGCACTTCGTCGATCAGGTACACCTTGTAGCGGCCACGGCTGGGGGCGTATTGCACGTTTTCGAGCAGTTCGCGGGTGTCTTCCACCTTGGTGCGCGAGGCGGCATCGACTTCGATCAGGTCGAGGAAGCGGCCTTCGCTGATTTCGCGGCAGGCGCCGCATTCGCCGCAGGGGGTGGAGGTGACGCCGGTTTCGCAGTTGAGGCAACGCGCCAGGATGCGCGCGATGGTGGTCTTGCCTACGCCGCGGGTACCGGTGAAAAGATAGGCGTGGTGCAGGCGTCCGCTGTCGAGCGCGTTGATCAGCGTCTTCAGCACATGCTCTTGCCCCACCAGTTCACTGAAATTGCGGGGGCGCCATTTACGGGCTAGTACCTGATAGCTCATGCCGCTTCGATTGCCGCTTTGGCCACCGCGCCAACCGAAGGCAGCGGGGCTCGCGGATGGTGAGTTGCCGCTTTGGCCGCCGCGCCAATTGAGGGCAGCGGGGCTCGCGGATGATTGGAGGTACCTCCTGCCAGCCGCACCCCGGCACATGCCGCAGTTGCTACCGCTGCTCCCTTCCGGGCCTGACGGGGTTTACAACCTGACATTGCGGGGGGACCGACAAGAGATACCATAAACCGGTTCACGATCAGGCCGCGCCTGATCTTGGGGCCGCGCAACCCAGCGCGCGGCGAGGGCGGCATTATCAGGAAATAGACGTGTTGATACAAGCTGAAAACTCCCATCCCGTAGAGGTATCCGCCCTTGCTGACGGATACCACGGAACGAAGGGCAGGCACAGGTGCCGGGCGGTAGGTTGGCGCTGAGCGCAGCGAAGC
>JAITMI010000129.1 GCA_031277435.1 Pseudomonadales bacterium | reverse complement strand
CTCGTCGAAGATGCCATCGCCTTTTACAGTTCCAGACTTGGCATTGCGCTACAAACGCAGCCGCAAGTGGTGCTGAGCATTCTTCCTGACGTTCAACCAAGAGCTTCCCAAGCGGATGTCAGCAGAAACTCAGTCATCTATGCGCGTTTATACGGTCAAGGCTGGTACCAAGACGGGAAGTTTTCCACTTCAGCCATTGAGACCCTGGCCCACGAAACCTTCCATTTGTGGAATGGCGCTCTTTACCAGCAGAGTGGCGAGCGTTTTGAACCGTGGCTAAGCGAGGGCGCCGCCAGATATATGTCGCACCTCTACCTTACCCGAAATTCACCAACCGGCGACCTGAAGGAGTTGCTGGCATCAGCGGCGAAGAACGCCAATTCCTGCATGAGATTATTGCAAGATCGTAGCATAAGTGACATGACGGGAGGCGAAGCGCCCTACTCTTGCGGCTATTTTCTTAACTTTCTGATCGACGTCCACGCCCGAGAATCGGGGAGCGATATATACCAATTCTGACAAAATGTATTCCTGGCCAGCGGTAATGGCGAATACAGCGCCAACGAATTTTACGAAGAACTACGCCAGCTTGAATTTGGCGATGAAATATATGCGATATTCAACTCAAGCAACGAAGCAAGCAGATGGAATGTAGCCTTGGATGTCATGAATAGCTCGCGGCCATACAGCGCATCGTTGTTACGGAATTTGAGGGGAGATGTAGTGAATATCGTTAATAACTCAAACTGCCAAAATCTTCTCCAAGGCGCTACCACTTTTGATGCCTACATCATCTTTGATACTCGCGTATGTAAATTCTTGCCAGACGATCTTGAAATCGTCCGCGTAGGTGATTTCCAACTTTTTGCTCCGCAAGAAGATGATTTCTTCAAATTCCACGCTGCCTGTTTGGCAACAAGACGCATCACCTTGTACGACAGGCAAGGCAACAGCTACGAAGTAGACTGCATCGATCCGCCTGAACGGCCAAGCCTCGAATTTGTTTTTACCGCCAAGGAAACCGCTCAGTTGTAGGGCGTGTATCCTTGCTTGGCTCTTTTCAGAGAGTGCGGTATCGATATTCGCTTGAGGAAGGCGGCGTCACTACCTCGATCGCGCTCATAACATGCCGTTCCGTGATGTTGTCGCCTTAGCAAGTAAGCGAGTCTTCTGCGCTTGGAATTCTGGCTCTGACAGCACGCCGTTGGTGTAGAGTTTATGCAGAGCCTCAATTTCATCCAAAGTGCTGGAAGAATTAGCCTTGGTTGCTGGGCCTAGTAGCCGTGCTTTGTGCTTTTGGAACTCGGCTTCTGACAGCGCGCCATTGATGGTGAGCTGGTGAAAGGCTTCGATTTCATCCGCGACTTTGAGTGAATTAGGGCGCGCCGCCGTACCAAGTAAGCGGGCTTTCTGCGCTTGGAACTCAGCTTCTGACAGCGCGCCATTGATGAAGAGCGTATGCAGCGTTTCAATTTCTTCCACAACTTTGAGTGAAGGCGGCAAACCCGATGAGGGCTGCTCTTGAAGCTCTCCAGCGATATAAGATTTGTAAGCAAAATACCAAAATAACGGCAGGGTTATGATCCATACTGGAATGATTAGGCCAAGGATAATGAATACGACGGTGCGGGGCTTGAACGTATTGGCGACTTCATCAGGCGCTGGTTTAAATATATCCGTCATGATTTTCTCTATAGTTATGTATTGAACGCAGTCTGACTAGCCAGGACTAGGGGAATATCTTTAACTTTTAGACTTGGCCATTGCGCCAAGTAACCGCGTCTTTTGCACTTGAAACTCCCTCTCTGACAGTACGCCATTGGTGAAAAGTCTGTGAAGCGTTTCAATTTCTTCCGCGATCTTGAGTGTTGAGGGCGGCGGCCTCAATGAAGGGTGGTCGGACGGCTTTCCATAAATATAGGTTCTATAAGCCAAATATAAAAATAAAGGCAGTGTTATGAGCCACAGCAGCGGGATAGGAAGCAGAGCAAGAATGATATATACGATGGTGCGGAACTTGAACGTGTTTGCGATCTCATTTGGACTGGGCCTAAGTGACAGCGCAATAGGAATGCCCACAACGACAAAGAGGATTATTATTAATAACCCCACTGAGTTCATACCACCCATCTGATTTTTCTCCCCGTGTATAGTTATATGACTAGCACCATTTCAGCGCTGGAATTATTCTGGGTTGAAATATCGCCTAACTTGTAATTACTGTCCAGCGCTGCGCAATCCCCTCTCGTCCAGCCCTCTTCAGCCATAAACAAACCTCTCCAAGCTCACCCCCGCCGCATCAATTCGCGCATACCAGGTTTCATGCTCTCGCCAATCGCCGAGCACGATGCGCCGCGCGGGGGAGCCGTGCAGCTTGAACTCATGCACCTTGGGTCGATGCGTGTGGCCGTGGATCAGGGTTGTGACGCCTTGTTCTTGCATCAGATCCAGCACCGCCTCTGGCGTTACATCCATGATGTCTTGCGCTTTGTTGCTGCTCATGCTTTTGCTTTGCGCGCGGGCGGCGGCGGCGAAGGCGCGGCGTTCGGCTAAGAGTTTGCTGAGAAAATCGCGTTGCCAGGCGGGGGCGCGTACTTGCTGGCGGAAGGCGAGGTAGGCGCTGTCGCGGGTGCAGAGGATGTCACCGTGCAAAAGTAAATAGTCTTGACCTAAATGGCTGAGGCGTAGCGGTTCGTCGAGCAGGCGCGCGCCGCAAGATGCGGCGTAGTCTTGGCCGAGCAGAAAGTCGCGGTTGCCGTGCAGAAAAAATATCGCCGTGCCACTCGTGCTGAGGTGGTGCAGCGCGGCGGCTAGTTCGGCGTAAAGCGGAGTGTCGTCATCGTCGCCGATCCAGGCGTCGGCGAAATCGCCGAGAATATATAGCGCTTGCGCGCCCTTGGCCTGCTCATCCAGAAAACGCAAAAAGGCCCGCGTCAACTCGGGCCTTTGCGGGCTCAGATGCAGATCGGCGATCAGCAGCAGAGTGTCAGGCGGGCAGCTTGCTGTCATCGATGCTGACGGAATTGATGACGATATTTTCCTTCGGCACGTCCTGGTGGCCCGCTCTGGAGCCGGTCTTGACGCCCCTGATCTTGTCCACCACGTCCATGCCCTCAATCACCTTGCCGAACACCGCGTAGCCCCAGCCGCGTGGATTCTTGCCCGTGTGATTGAGGAAGTTGTTGTCCGTGAGGTTGATGAAAAACTGGCAGGACGCCGAATGCGGCTCCATGGTGCGCGCCATGGCGATGCTGCCTTTGTCGTTGCGCAGGCCGTTGTCGGCCTCGTTGGTGATCGGCGCGCGGGCTTCTTTCTGCCTCATATCGGCGTCGAAACCGCCGCCCTGGATCATGAAATCGTCGATCACGCGGTGGAAAATCGTGCCGTCGTAGTGGCCTTCGCGGGCATATTGCAGAAAGTTGGCGGCGCTGAGCGGCGCCTTGGCGAAATCAAGTTCGAGCACGATGTCGCCTTGGTTGGTATGCAGAGTAATCATGAAATTTTCCGTACTGGCCCGGCTCTGACATGGCCGGGCAAGCTGGCTATAATACGCGCTTCATTTCAGCCCATAAAGCCGCCATGTCCGATACCAGCGCCACTTCCATTACCCCGCCCGCCAATTTCATCCACCAGATCATTGTGCGTGATCTGGAACAGGGCAAGAACGGCGGCCGCGTGCACACCCGTTTTCCGCCGGAACCGAACGGCTATCTGCACATCGGCCACGCCAAGTCGATCTGCCTCAATTTTGGCACCGCGCAAAAATTTGGCGGCAAGTGCAACCTGCGTTTCGACGATACCAACCCTGAAAAGGAAAACCTCGAATTCGTCGAGTCGATCAAGGCCAGCATCAAATGGCTCGGTTTCGATTGGGAAGACCGTTTGTTCTACGCCTCGGATTATTTCGAACAATTGCATGACTACGCGGTAGCCTTGATCGAACAAGGCAAAGCCTACGTGTGCAGCCTCACGCCGGAACAGGCGCGCGAATATCGCGGCACGCTCACCGAGCCTGGCCGCGACAGCCCCGATCGTGAACGTTCGATCGACGCCAATCTGGAACTTTTCCGCCGTATGCGCGCCGGCGAATTCCCCGACGGCGCCTACACCCTGCGCGCCAAGATCGACATGGCCGCGCCCAACATCAACATGCGCGACCCGGTGCTCTACCGTATCCGCCACCAGGAGCATCACCAGACCGGCGGCAAGTGGTGCATCTACCCGATGTACGATTACACCCACTGCATTTCCGACGCGCTGGAACAAATCACGCACTCGCTGTGCACGCTGGAATTCGAGGACCATCGCCCGCTTTACGACTGGATTCTGGAACAATTGGAAGTGCCAGCCCATCCCCAGCAAATCGAATTCGCGCGGCTCAATTTCAACTACACCGTAATGAGCAAGCGCAAGCTCAAGCAACTGGTGGACGAAAAACTGGTAAAAGGCTGGAACGACCCGCGTATGCCCACGCTCGAAGGACTGCGCCGCCGCGGCTACACGCCTGCTTCGATCCGCAATCTGTGCGACATGGTTGGCGTCACCAAAGCCAACTCGGTGGTTGATGTCAGCATGATGGAACACTGCCTGCGCGAAGACCTCGACCGCACCGCGCCGCGCGCCATGTGCGTATTGCGTCCGCTCAAGGTCGTGCTGAGCAATTACCCGCAAGCGCAGGTGGAGCAAATTTCCCTCGCGCGCCACCCCAAGGATCCAGCAATGGGAGAACGCTTGGTTGCTTTCACCCAGGAACTCTACATCGACCGTAGCGATTTCGAGGAAATCCCGCCCGCCGGCTACAAACGCCTGATTCCCGGCGGCGAAGTACGCCTGCGCGGCGCTTACGTCATCCGCTGCGACGAAGTGGTCAAAAACAACGACGGCGAAGTAGTGGAACTGCGCTGCTCCTGCGACCTCGCCACGCTCGGCGCCAACCCCGAAGGCCGCAAGGTCAAGGGCGTAATTCATTGGGTCAGCGCCACCCACAACGTGCCGGTGGAAGTGCGTTTATATGACCGCTTGTTCAACCACGAAAACCCCGACGCCGCCGGTGGCGACTACCGCGAACATCTCAACCCCGATTCGCTCAAAATACTGTACGGCTGTTGCGCCGAACTCGCCCTCGGCGCCGCCGAACCGGAAGATCGTTTTCAATTTGAACGCGAAGGTTATTTCTGCGCCGACCGTTTCGATAGCAAACCCGGCGCGCTGGTATTCAACCTCACCATCGGCCTGCGGGATAGCTGGGCGAAGATGCAGAACGCTTAGAGATTTTGAGATTTACAAGCAGTAAAAAATAGTTGCGCGTAAATTGATTTTGCGGACTGAAAGCCGGCGCGGGCAGGCCGCTAGCTGAGACCCTTGGAAGCCAGGGATGGCTGGAAAGGAGCGTACAGGGATGTACTTGCAGCGTGTCTCAGC
>JAITMI010000124.1 GCA_031277435.1 Pseudomonadales bacterium | reverse complement strand
CACGATGCCGCATTTGATGCCCATGAAGGCTACCTCTCGTAAATTTATGAATTATGGCTTGGTATGAAGCTGGTGCATCGCCGTTTGCAATTTGCCTTCGGCCAGAAGCGGCAACAATTTGAGAATTTTTTCTATTTCTTCATCTATTACGCTGCGTTCAGCGCGGGTGAAATCACCGAGTACGTGGCCGAGCACCTTGGCGGATTCGCCCGGATGGCCGATGCCGATGCGCAGGCGCTGAAAATCGGCGTCGCCGAGCGCGCTGATGATGTCGCGGATGCCGTTGTGGCCGCCGTGGCCGCCGCCGCTTTTCAGGCGCGTGACGCCGAGCGGCAAGTCGAGTTCGTCGTAAGCCACCAGAATTTGTTGCGGTTTGATTTTGTAATATTGCGCCAGCGCGGCGAGGGCCTGGCCGCTCTTGTTCATGTAGGTGGTGGGGAACAGCAGGCGGATTTCGTAACCGGCGATTACGCAACGGCCTGCGAGGCCGTGAAATTTAGCCTCGGGTTTGAGGCTTGCGCCCATGTGACGGCACAGCGCGTCGAGAAACATGGCGCCGGCGTTGTGGCGATTGTGCTGATATTGCTGGCCTGGGTTGCCCAGGCCAGCAATTAAAGCGAGCGCTTCACTCATGACGGGAGAGCGTCACAAGACAATGACGCTTATTTTTTCTCAGGTTCAGCCGGGGCGGCTTCTTCAGCTTTCTGCGGCGGGATGATGGCGACCACGCCCAGGTTGCCTTCCTCGCCGTGCGCCAGCGCGACGGAAGTGACGCCTTCGGGCAGCTTGAGGTCGGAGATGTGCAGCGATTGGCCGACGTTGAGCGCGGCGATATCGACCGCGATGTATTCCGGCAAATCCTTCGGCAGACAGTTGATTTCGAGTTCGGTCAACAAGTGCGACACGATGCCGCCGCCTTGCTTGACGCCAACGGCGGTGGTTTCGTTGAGGAAGTGCAGCGGCACTTTGACGTGCAGTACGTGGTCGGCCTGGATGCGCTGAAAATCAGCGTGCATCAGGCGCGGCCTGGCGGGGTGGCGCTGTAGATCCTTGATGATGACGCTTTCGCTCGCGCCATCGATCTTGAGCGTGACGATGGAGGAGAAAAACGCTTCGTTCGCGGTGGCGTGGATCAGTTTGTCGTGCGATACGAACACGGCGGCCGGCGCTTTGTCGCCGCCATAGACGATGGCGGGCACGCCGTCTTGCTTGTTGCGCAGGCGGCGGCTCGCACCTTTCCCCACGTTGGCTCGCGTCTGAGCGTCGAGCACGAATTCATGTTTGGTCATGTTGTTACCTCTAGTGGAACACTTGTTTTAGTTCCAGTTGTTTATAACTCCACATGACTTGCGACCAGTCATGTGAAACCTTCCTCAGAACGACCGGTCCCTTACGCGGGATCGAACATCGCGCTGACGGATTCTTCGTTGCTGACGCGGCGGATGGCTTCGCCGAGAAAGCGCGCCAGCGTCAACTGGCGGATTTTGGGGCAAGCGCTGGCTTCGGCGGACAGCGGAATGGTGTCGGTGACGACCAGCGTATCCAGCTTGGAATTGATGATGTTGTTCATGGCCTTGCCCGAGAGCACCGGATGCGTGCAATAGGCCACTACTTTGTCCGCGCCTTGGTCTTTGAGCGCGTCGGCGGCTTTGCACAGGGTGCTGGCGGTATCGACGATGTCATCGACGATCAAACAGGTGCGGCCTTTCACTTCGCCGATCAGGTGCATCACTTCGGTTTCGTTGGCGCGCGGGCGGCGCTTGTCGATGATGGCGAGGTCGGTGCCAAGCTGCTTGGCGAAGGCGCGGGCGCGCAGTACGCCGCCGATGTCGGGCGATACCGTGATCAGATTTTCATAGCTCTGGTTGCGCACGTCGTCCACCAGCATCACCGAGCCGTAGACGTTGTCCACCGGAATGCTGAAAAAACCTTGGATTTGTTCGGCGTGCAGGTCGATCGTCAGCAGGCGGTCAACGCTGGCGGCCACCAGCATGTCGGCCACTACCTTGGCGCTGATCGGCACGCGGGCGCTGCGCACGCGGCGGTCCTGGCGGGCGTAGCCGAAATAGGGCACTACCGCGGTGATGCGGTTGGCGGAGGAACGGTGCAGGGCGTCGGCCATCAACAGCAGTTCCATCAGGTTGTCGTTGGTGGGCGAGCAGGTGGGCTGAATGATGAAGACGTCCTGGCCGCGCACGTTTTCGTTCAGTTCCACGTAGATTTCGCCGTCGCTGAACTTTTTGACCTCGGCGCGGCCCAGCGGGATGCCCAGCCATTTGGCCACTTTCTGGGCCAGATCGGGGTTGGCGTTGCCGCTGAATACCATCAAATTGTTGGGCATGGGGATTCCTGTCGGGGCGGCGGGCCGTACTCAAGAGTTTGTGGCGTGATGACCGCACTACAAAAATGGCTGGGGTGGCTGGATTCGAACCAACGTATGCCAGGATCAAAACCTGGTGCCTTACCGCTTGGCGACACCCCAGTATGCAGTCAATCGTTTGTGTCAGTCGTT
>JAITMI010000143.1 GCA_031277435.1 Pseudomonadales bacterium | reverse complement strand
GTACATCCATCTCTCGTGGAGATGGTTCTTTCTGCAGCTCATGAGCCATGCTCACCAGTGAGTTGGTGACCCCGCTCATGGCGGAGACAACAACTACCATGTCATGGCCCAGATCACGGTACTTCGCCACCTTGGCGGCGACGTTCCGGATTCGGTCTACGGAACCTACTGAGGTTCCGCCATATTTCTGTACGATCAATGTCATATTGAAAATGCCATCATTATTCCGTTACCGCAAGCCCATTTGTGTCTTTGTACAAACGGGCCCTGGGAGCCTTCATAAGCTAAACCGTGGCTCAAAGCAATCCCTCAAGCTGGGGGATTACCGTGGCCAGCATGGCGTCGATGCCGCCCGGATTATTGCCGCCGGCCATCGCCAGATCGGCGCGGCCGCCGCCCTTGCCCCCTACTTGCGCCGCGAGCCGGTTCACCAGCTCGCCAGCCTTCACTTTATTGCATAAATCCTTGGACACCGCCGCCACCAGGCTGAGCTTGTCATCGGCCTCGGCGGCGGCCAATACCACCACGGAGGAACCGAGTTTGTTGCGCAACTCATCGGCGGTATCGCGCAGCGTTTTACCGTCGATGCCGCTCAGTTGTTCGGCCAGCACCTTGATGCCCTTGAGCGCTTGCGCTTTGTCCGCCAAAGCGCCGCCGGTGGCGCTGGCGCGCTGCGCCTTGAACTGCTGCAATTCTTTTTCCAGCGCCTTTTGCGCCTGTACCAATTGCTGCGCCTTTTCCACCACGTTTTGCGGCGACCCTTTGAGCAAGGCGGCGACTTCGCCCAGCGTTTGCTCGCGGCGGCGCACATAGGCCAACGCGCCCACGCCGGTGATGGCTTCGACGCGGCGGATGCCCGCGGCGACGCCGCCTTCGGCGACGATCTTGAAGAGGCCAATGTCGCCGGTACGCGCAACGTGCGTGCCGCCGCACAATTCACGTGAACTGCCGATGTCCAGCACCCGCACTTCATCGCCGTATTTTTCGCCGAACAACATCATCGCCCCGCTCTTTTGCGCCGCTTCGATCGGCATCACGCGCGCCACCGTGGCGGCGTTGAGCAGCACTTCGCGGTTGACGATGTCCTCGACCTGCCCAAGTTCATCGCGCGTCAAGGGCGCGCCGTGGGCGAAATCGAAGCGCGTCTTGTCCGCATCAACCAGCGAACCCTTCTGCTGCACATGCGGGCCCAGTACCTCGCGCAGTGCCTTGTGCATCAAATGCGTGGCGGAGTGGTTGCGCATGGTGGCGGCGCGGCGGGCGGTGTTGACCTCGGCGTTCACCTTGTCGCCCAGCGCCAGAGCGCCGCCACGCAAAACCCCGTGGTGGCCAAACACATCCGCCTGAATTTTGCGCGTGTCCTCGACCGCGAACAGCAAGCTATCGCCGCCCTGCGCCTGTGCGCTTACCAGTTCACCGCTATCGCCAACCTGGCCGCCTGATTCAGCGTAAAACGGCGTATCGTCGAGCACTACCACGCCGCTGTCGCCCGCGTTCATCCGCGTGACCGCGCTGCCATTGACGTAAAGCGCGGTAACGGTGGCGTTTTCAACCACCAGCGTTTCATACCCGTGAAAGATGGTGGCGCGACCTGAGTATTCCAAGGCCGCGGCCATGCTAAATTTTCCGGCGGCGCGCGCTTGTTCGCGTTGACGCGCCATCGCCACGTCGAACGCGGCGACATCAACGCTGAAACCTTTTTCGCGGCAAACATCGGCGGTCAGATCAAGCGGAAAGCCGTAAGTGTCGTGCAATTTGAACGCGGTTTCGCCATCGAACATCGCGCCCGCTTCACTCGCCAACTGCGCCAGCGCGGCATCGAGAATTTCCATGCCGTTGGCGATAGTTTCGAAAAAGCGTTCTTCTTCCTGGCGCAGTACCTCGCTCACTCTGGCCTGTTTTTCCCGTAGTTCTGGATAAGCCTCGCCCATTTGCGCGACTAAATCGGGCAATAAGCGATAGAAAAACGCGGCGCGCACGCCGAGTTTGTAACCGTGGCGGATGGCGCGGCGAATGATGCGGCGCAGCACGTAGCCGCGGCCTTCGTTGCCCGGAATCACGCCATCGGCGATCAGGAACGAACAGGCACGAATATGATCGGCCAAGACTCGCAGCGAGGGGCTGTGTAAATCAGCGGCTTGCGTTTCGCGTGCGGCGGCTGCAATCAGCGCTTGAAACAAATCGATTTCGTAATTGGAATGAACGTGCTGCAATACCGCGGCCAGCCGTTCCAGGCCCATGCCGGTATCGACGCTTGGTTTCGGCAGCGGGTGCATTACGCCGGCTTCATCGCGGTTGAACTGCATGAACACCAGGTTCCAAATCTCGATGTAGCGGTCGCCGTCTTCCTCGGGGCTGCCGGGCGGGCCGCCGGGAATGCTCGCGCCGTGGTCGTAAAAAATTTCGGTGCAGGGGCCGCAGGGGCCGGTGTCGCCCATCATCCAGAAATTATCGGAAGCGTAGCGGGCGCCTTTGTTGTCGCCGATGCGGATCAGCCGTTCAGCGGGAATGCCGATGTCGTTGCGCCAGATCGCGTAGGCTTCTTCATCTTCGGCGTAAACGGTGACCCATAGCTTTTCGCTTGGTAGGCGCAACCACTGTGCGCCCGTCAAAAACTCCCAGGCGTAGCGGATGGCCTCGCGCTTGAAATAATCGCCGAAGCTGAAATTGCCCAGCATTTCGAAGAAGGTGTGGTGGCGCGCGGTATAGCCGACGTTTTCGAGGTCGTTATGCTTGCCGCCGGCGCGGACGCATTTCTGCGCGGTGGCGGCGCGCGTGTAGGGGCGCTTGTCGAAGCCGAGGAATACGTCCTTGAACTGATTCATGCCCGCGTTGGTGAACAGCAAAGTCGGGTCGTCGTGCGGCACCAGCGAGGAACTGGGGACCACGGCATGGCCTTGCCGCTGGAAATAATCCAGAAAGGCTCGACGGATTTCGGCGCTGGTCATTCTATCCATGGGTATCGTCGCTATGGCGCTGGTACGGCTTTGGCCTTTGCAAGGGTGTTTGCGGGGCCTTCACGTTCGTCAACCTCCGCAGCGCAACTGCCTTTACGGGCTGTGTCACTGCATGAGGGGCTAATACGGCCAGCCTCAAAAGGCGCGGATTATATACATCCCTGTGGCGCATGGTAGCCATATATAGGGGCGGTTTTGGAATTTTCACCTTCGCCCTTGAGAAAAGTCCAAAGCGGGCGTTTATCCATCGGCGGCGGCTACGCCCGAATTTGGTTCCGCCAGGTAACGCAACAAGAGTTCAAGCTGCTGAAGTTCATCTTCGCTCAGCCCCACCGGCAGCATCAGGTTGGGAAAGCCTTGCACCAGTTGGGCGGCGGGCGCGCTGATGGATTCGCGCAAATAAGCGGCGTCGAACACGGCGCTGCCGCCACCGGTGAACTCACGCACTTTGCCCCAAGAGCCCCGCCAGCTTGGGCCTATGCCGGCGGCGCCGTCATGGCTGTGGCAGGCGGCGCAGCCTTTGGCTTGCACCATCGCCATCGCTTGCGCCACTTCGGGCGGCAACGCGGCCAGGGCGGCGCTGTTTTGCTGCCGCCACCATAGGCCGCCCAATAAGGCCACCGTGGCAGCCGCCACTATCCACAAGATGTTTTTTTGCCGCATGAGAATTGTTTGAATTGCCTGGGTCTGAGGGGCTATGCGAAACAGCCGCGCTCATGATAACAAGGAGCCCGCAAAGAAGCCCGCCACGGGCATTCACCTCAAGACGCGGCAATACACACGGGGATTCGATGGCAAGCGTAGGCGAAATACTCTGGCAACCCAGCCAAGAGTGGATAGACAACAGCAACCTTCAGCGCTTCAGGCTATGGCTCAAGCAGCACCGTGGCCGCGAGTTCAGCGATTTGCACGCCTTGTACCGCTGGTCCGTCAACGAGCTTGAGGAATTCTGGAGCGCGCTGTGGGATTTCTTTCAAATCCAAGCCAGCGCCCCGCCCAGCCAGACGCTGGCCACGCGCACCATGCCGGGGGCAGAGTGGTTCCCAGGCGCCCGCCTCAACTACGCCGAACACATCCTGCGCCACGAGCGCCACGGCGCCACGGCGCTGCTCTATTGCAGCGAACGCCTGCCCCTGCAAGCGATGGACTGGCGCGAATTGGGCAATAGCGTGCGCAAACTCGCCACGCATCTACGCGCCTTGGGTATCAAACCGGGCGACCGCGTCGCGGCTTATTTGCCCAACATTCCCGAAGCGGTGATCGCCCTGCTCGCCACCAGCAGCATCGGCGCCATCTGGTCATCCTGTTCGCCCGACTTCGGCACGCACAGCGTTTTGGACCGGCTATCTCAAATAAGCCCCAAGGCGCTGTTCTGCGTGGATGGCTACTATTACAAAGGGCAGCGTTTTGAGCGCAAACAGGAATTGCGGCACATCATCAGCGCGTTGGATTCGCTCGAAACGGTCGTTTATCTGCCTTATATGGATCAGGATGATCTCACGCCGCCAACGCCCGGCGCGCTATTGTGGAACGACTTGTTGCAAGGGCCGGATATCAGCGCCAAGAATTTTCACTTCGAACAAGTCAGTTTTTCCCATCCCCTGTGGATTCTGTTTTCCTCCGGCACCACTGGCCTGCCCAAAGCCATCGTGCACGGCCACGGCGGCATCACGCTGGAACAGCATAAACTCAGCGTGCTGCATTACGATCTCAAACCCGGTGACCGCGTGTTCTTCTATACCACCACCGGCTGGATGATGTGGAATTTCGTGGTGAGTTCGATGCTGGCGCAAGCCTGCCCCATTCTCTACGACGGCAACCCGGTCTGGCCCGAACCTGATGCGCTTTGGCGCATGGCGGATCAAGCCGGCGCCTGCCTCTTCGGCGCCAGCCCCAGCCTGCAACAAATGCAGGAAAAAGCCGGCGTAGTGCCCAAGAACAAATACCAGTTCGAGCGGCTCAGGTGCATCATGCTGGCTGGGTCGCCGGTGTCGGCTGAATGTACCGAATGGTTTTATAACAATGTCAAAGCCGATCTTTTCCTCGGCCCCGGCAGCGGCGGCACCGATATTTGCTCGGGTTTTTGCGGCCCCATGCCGGGCCTGCCGGTGAAGGCTGGCGTGATTCAAATGCCGCACTTGGGCGTGGACCTGCAAGCCTTCGACGAAGCCGGCCATTCCATCCGCAACGCGGTGGGAGAATTCGTGGTGTGCCAGCCCATGCCTTCAATGCCGCTGTATTTCTGGAACGATGCTGACAATAAACGCTATCGCGAAACTTATTTCGCCGACTACCCCGGCGTGTGGCGTCAAGGCGACTATTTCATGATCGACGGCGAGGACGGCTGTTTTGTGTTAGGCCGCTCCGACGCCACGCTCAACCGCTACGGCGTGCGCATCGGCACCGCGGAAATCTACCGCAGCCTGGCTGGCCTCCCCGCGGTAGAGGACGCCATCATCGTCAATCTGGAACTGCCGGGCGGCAAATTCTACATGCCGCTGTTCGTCAAATTGCAGCCGCATATCCTGCTCGATGACGCGCTCAAGCAAGCGATCAACCAGCGGCTACGCAGCGACTACAGCCCGCGCCATGTGCCGGACGAGATTCACCAGGTAGAGGACATCCCCTACACCCTCACCGGCAAAAAAATGGAAGTGCCGCTACGCAAAATTCTGCTCGGGGCGCCAGTCACCCAAGCCGCCAACCGCGACGCCATGAGCAATCCGCGGGCGCTGGAATGGTTTGTGCGTTTCCGTGAGACGCAGAGGGTTTATTCGCTTGAGAGCGCGTAATCAGCCCTTAACCATGTGACAAGGCCCGCGCCAACAGCGGCAGGCTATGATCCAAACGATAATCCGTAGAAGAATGATCGTCCTTGAATTCCTCATACACATGCGCGATGCCCTGCCGCTCCAATAAACGGTGCAAACGGCGCGCGCCGTAGAGCAAGTTGTATTGATCCAAAGTGCCGCAATCAATGTAGAGTTGCTTGAGCTGTTGCAAACCGCGCCCTCGCTCCGCCGCCACCGTGAGCGGATCCCACTTGAGAAAATTGTGCCAGCGTTCGGGGATCAGTTCGCAGGTGTGTGTATCCACCGGCAGCCGGATGCCGTAATAGGCGCTGGGATCAGGGTCGAAACTGGCGCACATCGCCAGCAGCATGAGGGTGTGCAAATCGCCGCCCTTCTGTTTGGGCTTGGCGTAAAACTCATCGAGCCAGGCTTTGACCTCGAAGCGATGCGGCGCGAGCGCACGCAAGAGTTGCGGAAATTCCGGCAGATACACCAGTTCAAAGGCGAGGTCGCCGCTATGGCAGGCCGCCGCCGCCCAGAAATCAGGATAGAGCAGCGCCTGCATCAGCGCGCCATAACCGCCCGAGCTTTTGCCGAATACCCCGCGCCGCCCGGCCCCGCCGCAGCGCAGCGTGTTTTCCACCAAGGGCACCACTTCCTGGCGCAGGACATCGGCCCAAGGCCCCAGCGCGGCGCTGTTGATGTATTGGTTGCCGCCGAGCCGGGTGAAACAATCCGGCAAGGCCACCACCACTGGCGGCAGCAGTTTGGCGGCGATCAGGCGATCGAGCCGCTCCGGTAGATTTTCGCCGAAATTGCGCCAGTTGCCCTGCGCCGGGCCGCCGCTGAGAAAGCCCACCAGATCGACCAAGAGCGGCAAGCCCGCGCCATCGTGGCCGGCGGGAAGGTACACGTCCACCCGGCGGCGCGGCGGGTCGCCGAGCAGGTTGCCGCGGAGCAGTTGGCTGTCGAGCCAGAGCGTCCGCAATTCACCGGCTGGGGCATCGAAATCGCGTCTCATGAAAACGTCCTCTGGGTGTAGGTAAATAGCCATTCAGTGTAGCGCAATTGCGGCGGGGCTTATTCAGAAGTTCCTTAGCTGTTAAAATTCGCCGCTTCACGGGCTGCCTCCCTAATGGTCGCCCTTGGCACACCGCACTGATAGGAGAGACACCATGACATTCGTAGTTGGCGACAACTGCATCCGCTGCAAACACACCGACTGCGTTGAAGTATGCCCGGTGGACTGCTTCTACGAAGGCCCCAACATGCTGGTCATTGATCCGGACGAGTGCATCGACTGCGCCTTGTGCGAACCCGAATGCCCGGTAAACGCCATCTTCGCCGAAGACGAAGTGCCGGAAGATCAAGTGGAATTCATCGCGCTGAACGCCGAACTGGCAAAGTCCTGGCCCAACATCACCGAAATCAAACCAGCGCCCGCCGATGCCGCCGAATGGGATGGCGTGCCGGGCAAGCTGAAGTATCTGGAACGCAAGTGGCCTTGAGTACCTCAGGGCGCCAGCGCAAGCGGCTTGCGTTCGTGGACTGGCGTGTCGCGCCGCTGCCATATCTCCTCATAGAGTCGTTCCAGATTGCGGGTAAAGCGGGGGGCATCAAAGAGCGGCGAATTGAGACGTGCGGTTTCCAGCCGCTCGCGCATTGCCCGTAGCTTCTCGGGCGCACGCGCTAGCGACAGAATCAATTCGAGATACGCTTCGTCCGTCGTCGTAATGAGGTCAGCGACACCGTGCGCCGTCAGTAGACTTGCGGCGGTACGGCTGGCAAAACTGTCACCCTTGCGGGTCACCAGCGGCACTCCCGCCCACAGCGCATCGGACGCCGCCGTCTGCGCATTATGGGGGAATGTATCAAGAGCTATATCGGCGAGCCGCAAGCGCGCCAGATGCCGCGCCGGCGGCGTGCGCGAGGCAAACACCAAGCGTTCTTTGGCAATGCCGTGTTTTTGCGCCTCATGGCGCAGATTGGCCACGCCTTCATCGTTGTCGTGCAAAAGCCACAGCACGCTATCTGGGATCGTGGACAACACCCGGCACCAGATTGCGAAAGTGCCGGGGTTAAGTTGGATGAATTGATTGAAGGCGCAAAACACCAGGCCCGTTTCCGGTAAACCCGCCGCAGACCGGCTCGGGGGCGGATCGCGGGGCCGCGAGCGGTCGTTGGGCTGGTAGCAATGCGGCATCAAGGCCAGCGTCTCACTGAAATTTTCAGCATCTTCGACCGGCGTCAGCACCGGGTCACCAATAATGTAGTCGGCGAGCCGTTCATGGCCCAAGGTAGCTGGGTAGCCCAGCCACGAGACGATTATCGAGGCGGGACGCCGCGCGAGAATATTCACGCGGGCGGCGGTAGTATAGCCTTTGAGGTCAATCAGCAGATGCGGGGCAATTTCCGCTATCCTCGCGGCGGCCCGCGCATCAGTATCGGCGGACAAGTCATGCCATTTCGCTGGCGGCGCGGCGGGGCTGCCCTCATCTTTAGGCGGCTTGCCAAGCGACAGAAGATGAACCTCCACCTTGTCCGGGTCATGCGCCTGTAGCACGCCAGCCAACATGTGCATGGCGGCATCGGCGCCCAGATAAGCAATCCTGAGCGGCCCCTCTCTGGGCGGCGCCGAATTCACCAGCGGCAGCAGCGCCAAGGCGTCGGCATATTCCTCCTCAGCAAAGCGAAACGCGGCTTTTTTCTGGAGCCGCGGCGACAATTCAGCAATGTTCAGGAGCGTCCACGGCCAAGCCGACAGCCCCTGCCCGGCATTCAGGCTCTCGATATAGGCGGCATCCGCCTTGGCCAGCGCCGGCCAAGCTGCTTCTTCGCGAAGAATGGCGCCGAGCAGCCCCCACTGCGATCCCTGTTCTAACAGTGTGGCGGCTTCGGCGTAGCGGCCAGTTCTTCGCAATATGGTAGCCAACTGCTGGGCCGCTTTGAGATGGCTTGGCGTAAGCGCGAGACTTTTACGTAACAGTGGTTCAGCTTCCGTGTAAGCGCCACGGCGGATCAGCAGCGCGCCGAGATTGGCGAGCGTATGCGGGTTTTCCGGTTTGAGCGCCAGCGCTTGGCGGTAAAGCGTTTCGGCCTCGCTCAATTCATTTCTGATCAGCAGTAAATTCGCCAGATTGGCGCAGGCCTTGGCGCTTTGAGGGTTGAGCGTGAGACCGCTACGGTAAGCAGCGATAGCGCCATCGATCTGCCGCAATCCTCTGAGGACAATCCCGAGATTGGTGTAAAAAACCGGGTCTGGGCGAATATTCAAGGCTTGGCGAATGAAATTTTCCGCCGCGGCGGTTTGCCCCATCACCAGGCAGCAGACGCCATACATGTTCCAGGCGTCGGCGTGCTCGGGATTGGCAAGTACGATACGGGCAAAAAGTTTTTTTGCTTCGCTGTAATTGCTGGTTGCGTAAGCTGAAAGCCCTTTGGCGTAAAGATCCTTCAAATGAGTCTTGCGTCCAGCGTGAGATGGTGAGCTTGCCCGCATTTTCCCTCTACCAACGACATCCTTGGCCGCCACCTTCCTCCAGGCTCCAGCGCGCTGCAAGGCCGCGCTGGAGCCTGGGAACCTGGACCGGAGTGACGACGAATCCGGCTGCAACACACTGCGATGCACGGAGGTAAATCTACCTTGGCTTGCTTGCGGCTACAACCTGAGACAATCCACCGAAAAACCCGCTCGTTCCATGATGCGGCGCAGCTTGGCGATGCCTTCGAGCTGCAATTGCCGCACTCGCTCACGGGTGAGTCCGACTTCCTTGCCGACCTCATCCAGGGTCGCGCTCTCAAAACCGTACAGGCCAAAACGGCGCGCGATTATTTCGCGCTGTTTATCGGATAACAGCTTGAGCCACTGTTCCAGCTTGCTACTGAGGTTGCATTCCTCCAGTTGCGCCGAAGGTTCCTGCTCTGGCGCCGCCGCCAGGGTGTCGAGCAGACACAGTTCCGGCACTTCGGCCAGTGGCGCCTCGGTGGAACAAACATGCAATTGTTTGCTGAGCAATTTGCGCACGGTTTTTTCCGGCCTTTGCATGCGCCGCGCGACTTCCGCCGGCGTCGGCTCGCGTTCCAATTGCCCTTGCAGTTGCAGCGCGGTGCGCAGGCACTGACCCAATTCCTTCATCACATGCACTGGCAAGCGGATGGCATGAGCCTGGTTGATCAACGCGCGATCGATGTTCTGTTTGATCCACCAGATCGCGTAAGTGGAAAAACGAAAGCCCAATTCGGGATTAAATTTTTCCACCGCGCGGATCAGACCGAGGTTGCCTTCCTCGATCAGATCCAGCAAGTGTAAACCACGCCCTTGATAACGCTTGGCCACCGACACCACCAGGCGCAGATTGGCTTCGATCATGCGCTCGCGGCTGCCGAGCACGCCGCGCACGACTTCACGCGCCAGCGTCAGTTCTTGCTCGGCATCAAGCAAGGCCAGGCTGCCAATGGAGTTGAGATAGAGCGTGGTGATGTCGCGGCAGGCTTCCGCGCGGCGGATTTTACCGGCGCTTGGGCCTGGCTCATCATCGGCGTCGCCCGCCAGGTCCAGGCCACAGGCGTCGCCCTCGCCAATGGCGGCTTCGTGGGAAGCGGCTTCGAACACATCATCGCCGGCCGCGGCGCGAGGCGGCGGCGCGTCCAGTTCATAGGTTCCCAATGACAGTTCGCGTACCGAGAACGATGGGCTCAGAGCCGTTTTATCGTCGCTCTCGATCGACGCATCATGATGGCGGGAAGCATATTTTGTATTTTTTTTATTACACGGCGCTTGTCTTTTCATCTGCAAGGTCCTTTATCAATCTAGCGGT
>JAITMI010000078.1 GCA_031277435.1 Pseudomonadales bacterium | reverse complement strand
ACGCAAAATCCCCGCGGTGGGCGGGGATTTTGTGTTTCATTCCGCTTCGGCTCGTGACCGAGGCGTCGTGAGAGCTTGCGGCGCCGCGCGGGTGGGCGGCGCCGGGGCTTGGCTTACATCATGTCCATACCGCCCATGCCGCCCATGCCGCCAGCCGGAGCGGCCGGTTTTTCTTCCGGGTGCTCGGCGATCATGGCTTCGGTGGTCAGCATCAGGCCGGCGACGGAGCCGGCGGCTTGCAGCGCGGAACGGGTGACCTTGGTGGGGTCCAGAATGCCCATGTCCAGCATGTCGCCGTATTCGCCGGAGGCGGCGTTGTAGCCGTCGTTGCCTTTGAGGTTGCGCACTTTGTCGAGTACCACGGAGGCATCGACGCCAGCGTTGGCGGCGATCTGACGCAGCGGCGAGGTCAGGGCGCGCTGTAGAATCGCCAAGCCCACGTTCTGATCTTCGTTGTCGCCTTTCAGACCTTCGATGGCTTGCAGGGCGCGTACCAGCGCCACGCCGCCGCCGGGTACCACGCCTTCCTCAACGGCGGCGCGGGTGGCGTGCAGGGCGTCTTCGACGCGGGCTTTCTTCTCTTTCATTTCGATTTCAGTGCCAGCGCCAACCTTGATTACGGCAACGCCGCCGGCCAGTTTGGCCACGCGCTCTTGCAGTTTTTCGCGGTCGTAGTCGGAGGTGGTTTCCTCGATCTGCTGACGCAGTTGCGCCACGCGGCCTTCGATGGCTTTGGCATCGCCAGCGCCGTCGATGATGGTGGTGTTGTCCTTGCTGACGATCACGCGCTTGGCGTGGCCGAGATCCTGCAAGGTGGCGCCTTCCAGATTCAGGCCCACTTCTTCGGCGATCACGGTGCCGCCGGTGAGGGTGGCGATGTCTTGCAGCATGGCTTTGCGGCGGTCACCGAAGCCCGGCGCTTTGGCGGCGGCCACTTTGACGATGCCGCGCATGTTGTTGACCACCAAGGTGGCCAGCGCTTCGCCTTCCACGTCCTCGGCGATGATGAACAGCGGTCTGCCGCTCTTGGCGGTCGCTTCCAGCACCGGCAGCATTTCGCGGATGTTGGTGATTTTCTTTTCCACCAGCAGGATCAGCGGGTTGTCGAGATCAGCCGACATGCTTTCCTGGTTGTTGATGAAGTAAGCGGAGAGATAGCCGCGGTCGAACTGCATGCCTTCGACGACGGAGAGTTCGTTTTCCAGGCCGCTGCCGTCTTCGACGGTGATCACGCCTTCTTTACCGACTTTCGCCATCGCTTCGGCGATGATGTCGCCCACGCTGGTGTCGCTGTTGGCGGAAATCGAGCCTACCTGGGCGATGGCCTTGCTCTCGGAGCAGGGCTGGCTCATTTTGCTGAGCTGATCGACCACGGCGACGACGCCTTTGTCGATGCCGCGCTTCAGATCCATCGGGTTCATGCCGGCGGCGACGGATTTCAAACCTTCGTTCAAAATCGCTTGCGCCAATACGGTCGCGGTGGTGGTGCCGTCACCGGCCTGGTCGGAGGTCTGCGAGGCGACTTCCTTCACCATCTGCGCGCCCATGTTTTCGAACTTGTCCTTCAGGGTGATTTCCTTGGCGACGGAAACGCCGTCTTTGGTCACGGTGGGGGCGCCGAAGGATTTGTCGAGTACCACGTTGCGGCCTTTGGGGCCGAGGGTCACTTTGACCGCGTCCGCCAGAAGGTTGACGCCTTTCAGCATTTTTTGACGGGCGCTGTCACCGAATAATACGTCTTTAGCCATTGTTGGATTCCTTGTCTTGCTTGAATGTTAGTGAGGGTGTGAGGCGGAACGCGGCGCTCAGCCTTCGAGCACGCCGTAGATTTCGTTTTCGCTGAGGATGAGCAATTCTTCGTCGCCGACCTTGACGGTGTTGCTGGCGTATTTGCCGAAAATCACTTTGTCACCCACTTTCAGATCGACCGGCTTGAGCGAGCCGTTGTCGAGCAGGCGGCCTGGGCCTACGGCCAGCACTTCACCTTGCGCCGGCTTTTCCGCGGCCGAGCCCGGCAACACGATGCCGCCAGCGGTCTTGGTTTCTTCTTCTTTGCGTTTTACCACTACACGGTCTTGTAATGGACGAATCTTCATTGCGGTTATCTCCAATGTTTAACTTGAAACTTATGCGAAGCCGGAACCCCGCGCGAAGCCGGAAACCCCGGCTCAATGTTGCCTCCAAGGGAGCGGACGAACGCTCCCCCGGTTTGGTGGGCCAGTAATGGGGATAGGGTTGCTGATTTCAATGGGGCGAGTAAAAAATTTGTCAGATATCGTCATGCGGGGGCCGATGCGGCGGCAGATGCCCTGGCGGCTCGCCTTCGCGGGTGAATTCGCCCTCAAAAAAATCCCCCCGGCGCGTGGGGCCGCCGCGGAAGGTAAAGCTGGTAAAGCGGAAATTGCCGCCATTCACCTGCCAGGCCCCGCCCTTGCGCAGCAGCCAGCGCGCCCACAGTTGCCGCAGCGGCGGGGTAATCAAGAGCAGAGCGAGAATATCGCTGAGAAAACCCGGAAACAGCAGCAAAGCGCCGCCGAGTGTCAAGAGGAAACCTTCCGCCAACTCTTGCGGAGCCTCCTGGCCCTGATCGAGCCGGCTCTGCACCCGCGTCAAGGTCGCCAAACTCTGCCCGCGCCAAAGCGCCAGGCCCGCGACGCCCGCCACAAACAGCAGCGCAATAGCCGCCAGCGCGCCAATGGCGCTGCCCACCACGATGATGAACCACAACTCCGCGATAGGCGCGAGCAGCAAAAGCAGAAATAATCCGCGCATGAAACGTTCCAGTAATTCCAGTAAGAGCCAAACAGCCCAGATAAGGGCGGATCGCAAGGGATCAAGGGCGCAAGCCCCGGCGCGCCTCAATGGCGGCCTCGACCTGCGCCAGCAAATCTGGCAATGGATAGCCGCCATCCCGCCAGGGCGAGTCGCCACTTACGGCCAGATCGCGCGCCTGGCCGGGGTCCCCCGCCACGCCCGCTACGTCGGCAGCACCCTCAAGAACCTGCCCAAAGACAGCGCCCTGCCCTGGTTCCGCGTACTACGCGGCACTGGCGAGTTGGCCTTCGCCCCCGGCGGGGCTCCCTGGAAACGCCAAAAAGCCTTATTGGAGAACGAAGGTGTACCAATGCGTGGAATGAAGGTGGCGCTGCGGGAGTATCAGTGGGAGTTGTAGGGGCATGGCTCCCTACCCTGCGGCTTCATCCACCGGCGGCCACTGGCGGGCGGTATGCACCAGCGCCATCACCCATACCGTGTCCATCGCCTCGTCCACTTCGTAGACCAAGCGATAACTTGGGTGAGGGAACAATTCGCGTGTACCGGGGACTTTTCCGATGCGTCCGAGTTTAGGGAAATCCTCAAGTTTGGCGGCGGCCTCACTGAAAATCTCGTCCATTTTGAGCGCCGCCCAGGGATTATCAATGGCGATATACCCGGCAATGTCAGCGCGATCCTGTTTTGCCGCCGCAGTCCAGCGGACCTTCACTGACCAGCCTCATCCGCCCGGCGCAACAGTTCAGCACGACGCATGGCGGCCTCGGCTTCTACTTCTTCATTGGAAAAATGCTGACCAGCGTCACGCTGCTGGCGCGCGAAATCGACTTTGCGACGCAAATAATCATCGTATTGCCGCGCCTCTTGCCGGCGGCTGATGTACTCCCGCATCAACTCACGCACAACCTGAGCCGCTGGCCGATCATCAGCGGCAACTTCGGCCATGAAAGTATCGCGCAGCTCCGGTTCGAGCTTCATCGTGAAAACGGCTTTTGCCGGCATGGCCGGTCTCCTTTCTTGGGTGCTGTACTGAGTATATACCCAAGCATTATCAGCACTTCAAGCTCCCCGCAATTTCAACACATACCCCGTCAGCACTTCGATTTCCGCCGCGCTGAGAATGCCGCTTTGCGCGGGGCACTGCGATTCGACGCCGCGGGTGATGACCAGGCGGATATTCATCATCGAATCGCCGTGCTGGAAGTAGTTGTCGGTCAAATCCGGGATGCCGCGCAAGGTATCGCCTTTACCCTCACGGCCATGACATTCGATGCAGCGATCGGTATACAGCTTCTCGGCGGAGTCCTTGAACAGGTCCATTTCCTCCCCGCTGACCATCGACTGCACCAGCGCCACCAAGGAACCCAGATCCCGCTCGCCCATCGCGCCGCCATGATTGGGCATCACGCTGAGGCGGCCTTGGGTGATGGTGGTACGGATCGCGTCCACTGAATCGCCATAGTCGAACACGCCCGCGGTCAAATCCGTCACGTCGCGCTTGAGGTCGATGCCATCGCCGCCATGACAAGAGGCGCATTGCACCGCGAACAACTCATGCCCCAGGCTCATGGCGGCGGCATCCGCCGTCAGCGTGGCGGCGTCACGCCCGGCGAAGGCATCGGCGCGGACGCGTAATTCATCGAGTTGCGCTTGCGTCACCACCGGCGCCGAGTCACCGCCACAGGCAGTCAGCGCAAGGCTCGCGGCCAATAGCGCTGCTTTGGCGCCAGCACGGGCGCTTACGGAAGAAAAAAGAAAGTTGCGCATGGGGAGCAGCCTCGGCATCAGACAAAAACGGTAACTATAACAATACCAACGCCGCCAGAGTTGACCAAGCGCAAGTTGGGAGACGGCCAAAATAACGCTTACCAGAACATCCCGCCCAAAAAGCGGCGCACCAGCAAGCCGCACTACGCTCAATCGCGAAAATTGTCGTACTGCAAAGGCAGTCCAAAATCCCCGGCGCGCAATACCGCGATGACCTTCTGCAGATCATCGCGCTTGGCGCCGGTGACGCGCAGTTTTTCGCCTTGGATGGCGATCTGCACTTTCATCTTCAGATCCTTGACGTGCTTGACGATCTTCCGCGCTGGCTCGGCGTCGATGCCCTGAATCACCGTGACTTTTTGCGTGGCGCGCTGGCCGGCGATTTCGGGCTCGTCCACTTTGAGACAGGTGATGTCGATCTGGCGCTTCACCAGGCGGGCCTTGAGGATGTCCAGCATTTGCTGCAACTGGAATTCCACTTGGGCGCTGAGCGTGATCAGGCTGTCCTTGAGCTCGAAGCTGGCATCAACGCCCTTGAAATCGAAACGGTTGCCGATTTCGCGGTTGGCCTGATCGACCGCGTTGGCCAGCTCGTGCTGATCCACTTCCGAGATGACATCAAAGGACGGCATGTCAGAGCACCATCAAGCGGATGTCGGACAAAAGCTGCCCGAGGTAGGTACAAAATGCGCCAGCATCGGCCCCGTTCACCGCGCGGTGATCGTAGGACAGCGAATACGGCAGCAGGTTGCGCGGAGCGAACTCCTTGCCGTTCCATACCGGTTTGATCGCGGCGCGCGACACGCCGAGAATCGCCACTTCCGGCGCGTTGACGATGGGCGTGAAGCCGGTGCCGCCGATGTTGCCGAGGCTGGAAATGGTGAAGCAAGCGCCTTCCATGTCTTCCTTGGTGAGCTTGCGGTCCTTGGCCTTGGCGCCGAGCGCGGCGACTTCGCTGGCGATCTGCCAGATGGATTTTTTGTCGGCGTCGCGCACTACTGGAACCATCAGTCCAGCCGGAGTGGCCACCGCCACACCGATGTGCACGTATTTTTTCTGGATCAGTTTAGAACCGGAAGAATGCAGCGACACGTTGAACTGCGGATACGCCTTGAGCGCCTGCGCGCAAGCCTTGACGATGAAAGGCAGCGGCGTGAGCTTGATGCCTTTTTTGTCGGCCAGGGCTTTTTGCGCGTTGCGGAAGGCTTCGAGATCGGTGATGTCGGCTTCATCGAATTGCGTGACATGCGGCACGTTGAGCCAGTTGCGCGCCATGTTCTGCGCGGTGAGGCGATGCAGCTTGGTCATTTCCACTTCTTCGATGGGGCCGAACTTGCTGAAGTCGAGATCGGCGATTGGCGGAATGCCGCTGCCGCCCACGCTCGCGCCGGAAGCGGCGGAGGAACCTTGCATCACCGCCTTGACGAAAGCGTGTAGATCTTCTTTGACGAGGCGGCCTTTCAAACCGCTGCCTTTGACTTTGCTCAGATCAACGCCGAGTTCGCGCGCCAGTTTGCGCACGGCGGGGCCGGCGTAGACTTCGCCGCTCTGGACCACGGGTTCGGCGCTAAGCGGCGCGGCGGCCTGAGCGGCGGCTGGCGCGGGAGCGGCTTCGGCTTGCGGCGCCGCTGCTTTGGGCGCGGCGGACGCGGCGGCGGCGCCGGTGACTTCCATCTCCACGATCAGCGAGCCTTGCGACACTTTGTCGCCCACTTTGACCTTGATCGCGCTGATTTTGCCGGCGAAGGGCGCGGGCACTTCCATCGCGGCCGTGTCGGTTTCGAGCGTGATGAGGCCGTCTTCCTTCTTCACCGTGTCGCCGACTTTCACCAGGATGTCGATGACATCAACGTCCTTGGCGCCGCCGAGATCGGGCACGCTGACGCTTTGCGCGGAGGACGCTGGCGCTTCGGCTTTGGGCGCCGCTGGGGCGGGCGCGGCTTTGGGCGCTTCAACCTTGGCCGCTGACGCCGCGGCTTTAGCGGGCGCGGCGGCGGCGTCGGCGGATTCAAGAATCAAAAGTTCAGAACCGGTTTTTACCTGCGAGCCGACCTTCACCAGCACTTCCTTGATGACGCCGCCCTTGCTGGCGGGCACTTCCATGGCGGCCTTGTCGCTTTCCAGCACCGCCACCGAGGCGTTTGCTTCTATGCTGTCGCCAACTTTCACCAGCACTTCGATGACTTCTACCGCTTCATCGGTCCCCAGGTCGGGGACCAGAATTTTTTCCACTGCCACGTTAGTACTCCTGCAAGTGTTCTTTTGAATGTGTGGGCCGATCCACTTTCGCTGCTTCTTGCGCTTCTTCTTTCGCTCCTTCCTCCGCGTGCGGGGGAAGGTTGGGATGGGGGCGATGTGCGACGGTTTCGCGCCCTGCCCCCACCCTAGCCCTCCCCCGCGTGCGGGGGAGGGAACTTTCGCGATGACTTCCGCCAG
>JAITMI010000056.1 GCA_031277435.1 Pseudomonadales bacterium | reverse complement strand
TGCGCGGCGCCCGCGGTGGGGAACAGGCCGCGGTTGAGCGTGGATTTCAGCCAGCTGATGTTGATGGTGAAGTTGTTGAAGCGGTTGCCTTCGCGGTCAATGAAGCCCTCGTCCTGGTTGAAGGCGCTGGGCGGCAGATCGCTGATCGGCGCGATCAGCGGCTCGCTGACCGGGCGGAACTGGCCGGTCACTGGATCACCGCTCGACGATCCTCCAGGCTGCTTGATGTAGTAATCGACGCCGGGGAATAGCTGAGGGCTGGTCTTGAGTTCCTTCACCGGCAGGATGGAGTTGCTGAGAATGATGTTGGTGTTGGTGTAGCCAAAGTTGAAGATCAAGCTCTGCACTTCGCTGAGCTGATAACCGTAAGAGGTATTGAGGTTGAGCTGCTTGGTGCTGTAGCTGGTCAAGCCCAGTTCGGCGTAGTCGTTCTTGCTGTAGGAGGCGGCGTAACCGCGGCTCACGCCGTCGATGGTGTAATAGGGGTCGAAATAATTGAAGCTGTAATTGGTGCTGAAGGAACTGGTATTGGCGACGAAGCCCACGCTCTTGCCGGTGCCGAGGAAGTTGGCCATTTGCAGGTTGGCGCTGAGGATCAAGCCCTGCAATTCGCCGTAGCCGAGCGAGCCGCCGATGCTGCCGGACAATTGTTCTTCCACCGTGAAATCGACGTTGATCTGGTCGGTGGTGCCGGGCACTTCGCTGGTCTCGTATTCCACCGTGGCGAAATAACCCAAGCGTTCCATACGCAGCTTGGATTGTTCCAGCGCCGCCTTAGAGGCTGGCGCGCTTTCCATCTGGCGCATTTCGCGGCGCAGCACTTCGTCGGCGGTGTTGGTGTTGCCGGCGAAACTGATGCGGTTGACGTAGGTACGGTTGCCCGGCACCACGAAGAAGGTGATATCGACGGTTTTATCGGCCTCGTTGATGGCCGGCACGCCTTCCACTTCGACGAAGAAATAACCGCGGTTGCCCAAAAGCTGCGTCATGAAATCGGCGGTGGTGGTGACCAATTGCTGCGAGAAAGTCTGGCCCTCACGAATCTGCACCACCTGGCGCAAGAGATCCTCCGAATCCACCAGATCGCCAGCCAATTCCACGTTGCGCACGGTGTAAACCTGGCCTTCGTTGATGTTGATGGTGATGTACACCTGCTCTTTGTCCGGCGACACCGACACCTGGGTCGAATCGACGCTGAAGTTGATGTAGCCCTGGTCCATGTAGTAGGAAGTCAGCCGCTCAATGTCGCCGTTGATTTTTTCGCGCGCGTAGCGGTCGTCCTTGCGGAAGGCTGAGGTGAGGTGCGTGCTGCGCAGTTCAAAGAGATCAAGCAACTCTTCATCATCAAACACGGTATTGCCGACGATATTGATGTGCACGATCTTGGCGGCGTCGCCTTCGTCGATGGTGATGTTGAGCGCCACGCGGTTGCGCTCTTGCTCCTCAACATCAAGTTCCACGCTGGCGCCGTACATGCCCTGCGCCACGTATTGTTCTTCGAGCGCCAGGCGCATGCCTTCAAGTGTCGCCGGCTTGTATACCTGGCCGGTGTCGAGGCCGGCGGTTTTCATGTTGTCGAGCAGCGCTTCGCTGGGAATCAGCTTGTTGCCTTCGAGGTTGATGGCGGAAATCGTCGGGCGTTCCTGCACGCGGATGATCAGGACGTTGTCTTCGGTCAACACGTCGATGTCGCTGAAGTAATCCGAGGCGAACACGTCGCGGATGATCTGCGCGATGCCCGCCTGGTCGATACGGTCGCCCACGCGCACGTTCAAGAGCCCGAACACGCTGCTGGCGGAAACGCGCTGCAAGCCTTCGAGGCGGATGTCGGCGACGATGAAGCCAGGCGCCTGCGCCAGCACCTCCGCCGGCGCTTGCGCCAGTAGCGGGGGCGAGGACAATTCAAGGGCGGTGACGGCGATGCACAGCGGCAGCGTGCGTTTGACGAACTTCTGAATCATTGCGAAGAAAAGCCTTAAAACAAGCGGTTTACGTCGTTGTAGAGCGCCAGGAACATCAAGCAGGCGATCAGGGTAAGCCCAAGCTGCATGCCCCATTCCTGGGCCTTGAGCGGGACCGGGCGGCGGATCAGCGCCTCGATGCCGTAGTAAAACAAATGCCCGCCGTCCAGTACCGGGATCGGCAGCAGGTTCAATACGCCCAGGCTGATGCTCAGCACCGCCAGAAAGCCCAGGTAATATTCCAGGCCGTAACTGGCGGTTTCGCCCGCCACCTGGGCGATGGTGAGCGGGCCGCTGATATTGCTCACCGAAATCAGCCCGGTCAGCATTTTGCCCAGGGAAGCCAGCACGAAGGCGCTGTTGTCCCAGGTTTCGTCAAGCGCCTTGGGCAGCGCGGCGAACGGCGAATAACGGGTGCTGCGGTTCATCCACTGTGGCATCTGCGGCACTTGTACCGCGGCGCCGATGTAGCCTTGCTCCTGGCCCGCCGCGTCAAGCTCCGGCTGCCCCAGGGCATCGAGGCGCAGCGCCGGGCGCAGCATCAAGCCCAGTTCCGCGCCCCCACGTTCGACCACCAAATTCAAATCTTGTTCCGGATGCTGGCGAACTATTTCCAGCCAGTGGTTCCAATCCAGCACTGTTTCGCCATCGGCGCTCAGAATCAGGTCGCCCGCTTGCAGCCCCGCTTCCGCCGCCCTGCCCTCGGGCAAGACTTCATCAAGGCGCGCTTCGATGGTGCGGTTGAAGGGAATCAGGCCCAGCTCACGCAATACGTCCGGCTCATTGGCATCGGCCAGCCAGCGGTTGAGCGGCAGCGTCAACTCGCGCGGTACATTGCTGTCTGGTGTTTGCACGCTCAATTGCAGGGCGCCGGTTTCGCCCAGGCGGTCCAACATGCGCGTCAATACGTTTTGCCAAGTGGAGGTAGGCACGCCGTCTACCGCCACGATTTCATCGCCGCCTTGCAGGCCCGCCAAGGCCGCCGGGCTATTGGCCTCCACCCTGCCGACCACCGGCGCGAGGCCACTGACCCCGCCCATGAACATCAGCCAATACAACAAGATCGCCAAGAGGAAGTTGGCGATGGGGCCAGCCGCCACGATGGCGGCGCGCTGCGCCAGGGGTTTATGCGAGAAGGAGAAAGCCTTGAGCTTGCGGCTGACCTCGCCGTTGCCCTGCTCGCCCAACATGCGCACGTAGCCGCCCAAAGGCAGCGCGGCGATCACGTATTCGGTGCGATGCGGCTTGCCGTCGTCGCCCGGCACGCCCGCTTGCGGCTTGCCGTACCAGCGCCATAGCGGCTTGCCAAAACCGACCGAAAAACGCTCCACCCGCACGCCGCACCAGCGCGCGACGCGGTAATGGCCGTATTCGTGGAAGGTCACCAAAATACCGAGCGTGGCCACCAAGGCCAGCACGCTGATGAGTATGTCCTGAATCACTGACATGGGCTGAATCCTGAAACGCTCTAGGGGAGACAACGCTGCGCCAAAGCGCGGGCTTCGGCGTCACAGTGCAATACATCCTGTAATGAGTTTGGCATGGGCAGGGAGCTTTGATCCAAAATGCGCGCAATGATAGCAGGTATTCGGGTAAAGCCGATCCGCCCGGCCAAGAACGCGGCAACCGCGATTTCGTTGGCCGCGTTATACAGCAAGGGCGCGGCCCCGCCCGCTTGCGCCGCTTCGTAGCCCAAACGCAGGCCGGGGAAGCGCTGCAAATCAGGCGCGTAAAATTCCAGTTTGGCCGCCTGCGTCAAATCCAAAGGCGCCACGCCCGAGGCCATACGCTCGGGCCAGGCCAGGCCGTAAGCGATGGGCGTGCGCATGTCGGGCTTGCCGAGCTGCGCCAGCAGCGAGCCGTCCTCATAACACACCAGGGAATGCACGATGCTTTGCGGATGAATCAAGACTTCTACCCGCTCTGGCGGTACGGCGAAAAGATGACAGGCTTCAATCAATTCCAGCCCCTTGTTCACCAGCGTAGCGGAATCCACCGAAATTTTGCGGCCCATGCGCCAGATGGGATGCGCGCAGGCTTGTTCCGGGGTGATGCGTTCCAATTCTTCCAGGGAGCGCTCGCGGAACGGGCCGCCCGAGGCGGTGAGAATCAATTTGCTGAAGCCGCAGCCAGCGTTGTGGGTAAAGCGCCCCTGTGCATCCACCGGCAGGCATTGGAAGATGGCGTTGTGCTCGCTGTCGATCGGCAGGATCACCGCGCCGTTATCGCGCGCGGCGCGCATGAAGATGTCCCCCGCCATCACCAAGGCTTCCTTGTTCGCCAACAGCACCTTCTTGCCCGCGCGCGCCGCCGCCAGCGTGGGCAAAAGCCCGGCGCCGCCAACAATCGCCGCCATCACCGCGTCCACCTCGGGCGCGCTCGCCACTTGCTCCAGCGCCTGTGCGCCGCTGAGCACTTCGGTCGGCGCTCCCTCCTGGCGCAGCGCGTTTTGCAGGCGCTCGGCGGCGGCGGAGTCGCTCAT
>JAITMI010000381.1 GCA_031277435.1 Pseudomonadales bacterium | reverse complement strand
CGTGCATTATTTGCGCTGCATTCTGCAAAAGGTGTACCACGAGGGCCGCAACGATCTCTTGACCCGCTATTCCGCGCTGGCGCTCGAGCGCATCTGGACAGCGGAGCGTTTTTCCTGGTGGATGACGCTGCTCTTGCACCGCTTGTCGGACAACCGTTTCGATGACCGTATGCGGCGCGCGGAATTTGATTATTTCACCAGCACCGAGGAAGGCCAGCGTTCGATTGCGCGTAATTACGTGGGTTTGCCCTTGTTGGAGATAGAGTAGGGCTTGAGCTCGAATGCCGTGCAAATACGCTGTTGCGCGGAATGCGCCGATCGCTCCCTCCTCCGCTTGCGGGGGAGGGTTGGGGTGGGGGGAATGCGATCTAAACGCAAGCACCAAGCCGCGGTGTTCACGGCTCCCCCCATCCCAACCTTCCCCCGTAAACGGGGGAAGGGGCAGTCCGGCTGGCTTCGGCGGGATAGATCAAGGACGAATCCTGGCACGCAATGTCAAGAGTGAGTTTAGCGCCCGATTCCGCTAAACTGCCGCGATTCGCAACACCCAGGAATTGGAAGGAACTCCGCTCCCAATGCGACTGAAAAGTATCAAGCTCGCTGGCTTCAAGTCTTTCGTCGACCCCACTACCGTCAACTTCCCCAGCAATCTGTGCGCCGTAGTTGGCCCCAATGGCTGTGGCAAGTCCAACATCATCGACGCGGTGCGCTGGGTGATGGGCGAAAGTTCGGCCAAAAATTTGCGCGGCGAATCAATGACCGACGTCATCTTCAACGGCTCCACCAACCGCAAGCCGGTAGGGCAAGCCTCGGTGGAGTTGATCTTCGACAACAGCGACCGCAAGATCACCGGCGAATACGCCGCCTTCAACGAAATCTCGGTACGCCGCATCGTCAACAGCGACGCCCAAAGCACCTACATGCTCAACGGCGCCAAATGCCGCCGCCGCGACATCACCGACATCTTCTTGGGCACCGGCCTCGGCCCGCGCAGCTACTCCATCATCGAACAAGGCATGGTCTCGCGGCTGATCGAATCCAAACCCGAAGACCTGCGCATTTTCATCGAAGAAGCCGCCGGCATCTCCAAATACAAGGAACGCCGCAAGGAAACCGAAAGCCGCATCAGCCGCACCAAGGAAAACCTCGAACGCCTCACCGACATCCGCGAAGAACTGGAACGACAGTTACAACATCTACAGCGCCAGGCCCGCTCGGCGGAAAAATACCGCGAATATAAGCAAGAAGAACGCGACACCACCGCGCGCCTCGCCTCGCTGCGCTGGCGACGGCTGGATCTGGAAATCACCCAATCGCAGCAATTGATTGGCGAAATCGAAGTGGAACTGGAAGCCAATAACGCCCGTTACCGCGCGGTGGAAACCGAAATCGAACAACTGCGCGAAGGCGGCATCGAAGCGCACGAAACGCACCAGCGCGCGCAAGCGGAGTATTACAGCCTCGGCAGCGCCATTTCGTGCATCGAACAAAATATCGAACATCAGCGCCAGCGCAAACAGCAATTGGAAGAAGACCTGCGCGTCACCAGCGATTCCTTGGAACGCGCGCAAGCGGAACTGCGCGAAGATTTGGAACGCAGCGCCGCGCTGGACGAAGAAGTCACCCTGCTCGAACCCGAACTCGAAGGCGCGCGTGAACAAGGCGAACTGGCCACTTCGCGCCAGGAAGAAGCCGAGCAAGCGATGACCCTCTGGCAAGGCGAATGGGACTCCTTCAACGCCGCCGCCGCCGCCGTCGTGCGCAAGGCTGAAGTGGACCAGCAGCGCATCAATCACCTGGAAAACATCGTTGATCGCGGCCTCACCCGCAAAGGCAGCCTCAACCGCGAACTCGAAGGGCTCGCCACCGATCCGGAAACCGAACAACTGGCCCAGCTCGAACAGCGCCTGAGCGAATTGGGCGAGGAACAGGAGGTTCTGGAACAAGAGAGCGCCGGGCAAAGCGCCGCCATTGAGCAAAGCCGCCAAGCGCTGCGCGCCTGCAACGAACGCCTCAACGAAGAACGCAGCCGCCTGCAAACCTTGCTGGGCCGGCAATCCTCGCTCGAAGCGCTACAGCAGCAAGCGCTCGGCGCGCGGCAGGAAGACAGCCAAGACTGGCTGCAAGCGCAGCGCCTGCAACATCAGCCGCGGCTGGTGGACGGCCTCAAAGTGGAGCCGGGCTGGGAACAGGCGGTTGAACTTGTGCTCGGCGAACATCTGCAAGCAATCTGCGTGGACGACATCGGCGCGCTGCATGGCGCCTTGCCCGCGTTCGATCAGGGCCAACTGGTGCTGCACGACCGCCACGGCGGCACGGCGGCGCCAGCCAATGCCGCGCTTGCCGCTCATGCCTTGAGCGGCAAACTCAGCGCCAAGGTCTCGCTGGATGGCATCCTCGGTGGCATTTACGCAGTGGACACGCTGGAACAGGCGCTTGATCTGCGCGGCGCTCTGCGTCCGGGCGAATCGCTGGTGACCCGCGATGGCCTCTGGTTTGGCAGCGACTGGCTGAAACTCGCCAAAGGCTTCGACCCGCGCGCCGGCATGATTCAGCGCCAGGACGAATTGAGCCGCCTGGCGCAAGACATCGCCGCCAGCGACGCCGTGGTGGATGAGCTATTGGCGACGGTGGAAAGCGGGCAACAGCAACTGCGCGAGCGCGAACAGCGCAAGGAAGACTTGATTCGCCAGCTCAGCGAAGTCAACCGCCGCCTCAGCGAATACGGCGCCGACCGCTCCATGCGGCTGATGAAAATCGAACAAGTCAGCGAACGCCGCAAGCGTTTGCGGCAGGAAATCGAAGATTTAGAACGGCAATTGCAAATAGAGCAGCAGAATATCCTAAGCGCCCGTTCCGGCCTGCAAATCGCCCTGGATCAGATGGAAACCGATAACGCCCGCCGCGAGGAATTATTGCAAAATCGCGACGAAAGCCGCCGCGTGCTCGATCAGGCGCGGCAACAGGCTGGTGAGGATCGACTTGCCTGAACCGGTCG
>JAITMI010000369.1 GCA_031277435.1 Pseudomonadales bacterium | reverse complement strand
CGGCCTTGGCCGCATCCTGCGCGATGCGCAAGGCGGCATCAGCGCCATCATCGAACACAAAGACGCCAGCGAAGCACAGCGCGGCATCCGCGAAATCAATAGCGGCATCATGGCAATCCCCGTAGCGCGCCTGCATGAATGGCTGCCCAAATTGCGCGCCGACAACGCGCAAGGCGAATACTATCTCACCGATCTCGTCAGCTTGGCGCTGCAAGCCGGTTGCCAGGTGCACACCTTGCGCTGCGATGACGAAGTGGAAATTCTGGGCGTGAACAACCGCGAACAACTGGCGCAACTGGAACGCGAATACCAAAAACGCCGCGCGCGCGAGCTGATGCTCAGCGGCGTCACGCTGCGCGACCCGGCGCGAGTGGATATCCGCGGCGAACTTGAGTGCGCGCAGGATGTGGAACTCGACGTCAACGTGATTATTGAAGGCCAGGTCACGCTCGCCGAGGACGTCAAAATCGGCCCCAACTGCGTGTTGAAAAATTGCCGCATCGGCGCCGGCAGCGTCATCGAAGCCAATAGCGTGCTGGAAGACGCCACCATTGGCCGCGCCTGCCACATCGGCCCCTTCGCCCGCATCCGCCCCGGCGCGCAAGTGGAAGACGAAGCCAAGATCGGCAATTTCGTCGAGATCAAAAAATCGCGCATCGGCGCGCGCAGCAAAGTGAATCACCTCAGCTACGTCGGCGACAGCGAACTGGGCTGTGAGGTCAATATCGGCGCCGGCACCATCACCTGCAACTATGACGGGGTGAACAAATTCAAAACCATTATTGGCGATGGCGTTTTCATCGGCTCCAACACCGCGCTGGTGGCGCCGGTAACTGTTGCCAGTGGCGCCACCGTTGGCGCCGGCTCGGTGATCACGCAAGACGTCGGGGCGGACCAATTGGCCGTGGCGCGTGGCCGCCAGCGCAATATCGACGGCTGGCAACGGCCACGCAAGAACGGCAAGTAAAAAACGCACAACGAGGAGGGGACAATATGTGTGGCATCGTAGGCGCAATCGCGCAGCGGCCAATAGCGGGCATTCTGATCGAAGGGCTGCGCCGGCTCGAATACCGCGGCTATGATTCCGCCGGCCTCGCCGTGCTGGAGCCGCAAACGCACACCCTGCGCTGCCTCAAAACGGTGGGCAAGGTGCAGGCGCTCAGTGACGCCGAAAAAGCCGCGCCAGCGCTCGGCAACATCGGCATCGCGCATACGCGCTGGGCCACGCACGGCAAGCCGGAACAGCGCAACGCGCATCCGCAAGAGTCCAGCGCCAGCATCGCCGTGGTGCACAACGGCATCATCGAAAATTTTCAGGAATTAAAAAACGAACTGTGCGCCGATGGTTACGAATTCGTTTCCGACACCGACACCGAAGTCGCGGCGCATCTAATTCATAAAATCTGGCAACAACAACAAACCGATTTCTTCGGCTGCGTGCGCCAGGCAATCGCGCGCCTGAGCGGCGCTTATGGCCTTGCCGTCATCAACAGCGAACAGCCCGACACCATCATCGCGGCGCGCAGCGGCAGCCCGATCGTGATCGGCGTCGGCATCGGCGAAAATTTCATCGCCTCCGATCCTTCCGCGCTCGGCCAGGTAACCGATCGTTTCATTTATCTCGAAGAAGGCGACATCGCCGCCGTCACCCGTGACAGCATCACGATTTACAACGCGGAACGGCCGGTCAAGCGCGAAGTTCAGCGCCTGCATCTGGATAACGACGAGGTGCTCAAAGGCCACTATCGCCACTACATGCAGAAGGAAATCTTCGAGCAGCCAGAGGTGATAAAAAACACGCTGCAAGGCCGCCTCAGCAAGACGCAAGTTCTGGAACAATCTTTTGGCGTCGCCGCTCAGGAATTTCTCGACCGGACCAAGAGCGTGCAGATGGTCGCCTGCGGCACCAGTTACCACGCCTGCATGGTGGCGAAATTCTGGATCGAAAGCATCGCCGGCATTCCCTGCCAGGTGGATGTCGCCAGTGAATTCCGCTATCGCAAAGTATTAGTGCCGCCAGACTGCCTGTTCGTCACCATCTCTCAATCCGGCGAAACCGCCGACACGCTGGCGGCCCTGCGTTACGCCAAAACGCTCGGTTATGGCGGTTTTCTCGCCGTGTGCAACGTGGCCAACAGCTCCTTGGTGCGCGAGTCGGATTTCACCTTGCTGACTTTCGCCGGCCGCGAAATCGGCGTGGCCTCCACCAAGGCGTTTACCACGCAGCTCACCGTGCTGGCCTTGTTGACGCTGGCTCTGGCCAAGCGCGGCGGGCTCAGCGCGGAACAAGAGAAGCAGTACGTGCGAGATCTCAATCAACTGCCGGCGATCATCAGCGACACGCTGGCGCTTGATGAAGACATCAAACAATTGTCGAACGATTTCGACGAAAAACATCATGCGCTGTTCCTGGGCCGTGGCATCGAATACCCGGTGGCGAAGGAAGGCGCGCTCAAGCTGAAGGAAATTTCCTACATCCACGCCGAAGCCTACCCCGCCGGCGAACTCAAGCATGGCCCGCTTGCCCTGGTCGATGCCGACATGCCGGTGGTGGTGGTGGCGCCGAATAATGAACTGTTAGAAAAACTGAAATCCAACTTGCAGGAAGTCAGCGCGCGCGGCGGCCAGCTTTATGTATTCGCCGACCGCGAGGCGGGGCTGCAAAACAATCCGGGGCTAAAACTGCTCAACGTGCCGCATTGCAGCAAATTTTTGGAACCAATAGTCTATACGATTCCGCTGCAACTGTTGGCCTATCACGTCGCGGTGCAGCGCGGCACGGACGTTGATCGCCCGCGCAATCTGGCGAAAAGCGTTACGGTGGAGTGAAAAATTATTGCGGCTTGCGCGAGACGAATACCTCGCGCAATTCACCGTCAATGCCGAGCGCGCGATTTACATCCGCGTAGACGGTGGTCGTCATGCCGCTCCAGCGCTCGATGAGCCGCTCGAAATCGGCGCCGTAATCCCAGGTCACCAAGGCTCTGCCGTCGCCGACGGGGTTGCCGTGGTAGTCCGCGTCCTTCAAATACTCAATGCCAGTGGCGGACAGGCGTGCGCGCGCTTCGCTTGCGGGCAGCCAAGGCTGTCTCGGCACGGTAAACACATGCGCGCCGCCGGGTTTCAGCGCGCGGCATATTTCACGCGCCGCAAGCTCAGGGTGGAATACGTGTTCTAAAACATCCTGCGTGATGAAAATATCAATACTGTCATCGGCGAATGACAGGCGCTCCAAGTTTTCACAACGCACGCCGTTAACCGCCTCGCCAGAGGCGACGCCTTCGAAATACTGCGAGGAAGAATAGCGCTCACACCAGCGCGCGATAAAGTCGATGGTGGGCGAGGACTCGTGAATGATTTGCTTCTCCCAGCCAGGGAAATGCGTATCCAGAACATAGTGAAGATGGCGTTGCCGTGGAATCGAGCGGCAATGCGCGCAGAGGTACTGGTCGCGCAGCCACTCACCCTCAAGCAGAAAAAACGTGCGCTGATGGCAACAGTGGCAATAACCAGGGTGCGCGCTACCCTCGCTCAGACGTAGTAGCGTCGCTTGCAGTTGATCCAGTTCGGCGCTGACGGTTTGCAGCTCGACGAGCGCTTGTGCATGCGCCGCGCGCAGTTGCTCGTGCTCGCGAATGAACTCACGCAACAGCGGCAGCTTCAGGCCAAGACGCTTGAGAATGGAGCGGCAGGTCATGAATTACCACCCCCAGATTCACAAATTTCAGCTAATAAAAAAGAGGCCAGTTTTATTAAGAAACCAGAATCAGGAATCCTGCCCCCGGGGCGAGGGCAGGATTTATCGGCGTTGAAACCCTGCGGATCAACCGATGGGAATTACGTTCTCAGCCTGCGGGCCTTTGGCACTTTGGGTGACGGTCATTTTGACTTTCTGACCTTCGCGCAAAGTACGGCGGCCATCGGCCGCGATTGCGCTGTAGTGCACGAACACATCCTTGCCGCCAGCCTGTTCAATGAAGCCGAAGCCCTTCTCATCATTGAACCACTTGACGGTACCTTCTACTTGCTCTGCCATATAACTCTCTTGATGCAAATGCCATTACCTGGCGAAACCCATGATTGGGGGGATTTATTGTTGCCTGGCTCCGACCGTGCCTAAGCCGGAAAACGGGGATACAGGTGCGCGGCATCATAGCAAGAAAAGAAACATTTGCCTACGCGCGAATTTCAGTGTATGTAGCGGCCCGCCCAGAGTGTCACAGTGCCGCTTCCGTCCACCCGCGGTGTTGATTAAGTTGAGGAAAAGCCTGGGAATTTTCCTTTCCTCGACTAGAATTGCGGCATGGACATTTCCCATATTCTCAACTCCCTCAACGACGCTCAGCGCCAGGCGGTTACCGCCGCGCCGGGCAATCTTCTGGTATTGGCGGGCGCCGGCAGCGGCAAAACCCGCGTCCTGGTGCAGCGTATCGCTTGGCTGATCGAGATGGAAGGCTGCTCGCCCGGCAACATTCTGGCGGTGACCTTCACCAACAAGGCGGCGCACGAAATGAAAACTCGCATTGAGGAATTATTGGAACGGCCGATCGGCGGCATGTGGGTGGGTACCTTTCATGGCCTGGCGCATCGCCTCTTGCGCGCGCATTGGCAAGAAGCCGCGCTGCCGGAAAAATTCCAGATCCTCGACGCCGACGATCAACTGCGCCTGATCAAACGCACCCTGCAAGCGCTTGAACTCGACGAAAGCCGCTGGCCCGCCAAGCAATGCCAGTGGTACATCAATCAGCAAAAAGACGAAGGGCTGCGCGCCAGCCATTTGGAACACTACGGTCAAGATTACCAGCGCACCATGATCGCCGTGTACAGGGCTTACGAAGAAGCCTGTGAGCGCGGCGGCCTGGTGGATTTTGGCGAATTATTGCTGCGTTCGCATGAACTCTGGCTCAAGCAGCCGGCGCTATTGGCGTATTACCAGCAGCGTTTCAAGGAAATTCTGGTGGATGAATTTCAGGACACCAACGCCATTCAATATGCCTGGCTGCGTGTGCTGGCGGGTAAAGACAATCACGTCACCGCGGTGGGCGATGATGACCAATCGATCTACGGCTGGCGCGGCGCGCGCATCGAAAATATCCAGCAATTCACCCGCGATTTTCACCCCGCCACGCTGATCCGCCTCGAACAGAATTACCGTTCCACATCTACCATTCTCAAGGCCGCCAACAAACTCATCGCCAACAACAGCGGGCGCCTGGGTAAGGAATTATGGACCGACGGCGCCGAAGGCGAACGCATCGCCGTCTATGCCGCGTTCAACGAGCAAGACGAAGCGCGCTTCATCTGCGACCAGATTCAACAATGGGCGCGGCGTGGCCGCCGCCGCGACGAAGCCGTGGTGCTGTACCGCTCCAACGCGCAGTCGCGCGAATTGGAAGAAGCGTTCTTGCGCGCCGAGGTTCCTTACCGCATTTACGGCGGTTTCCGTTTCTATGAACGCCAGGAAATCCGCAACGCCGTCGGCTACCTGCGCCTGATCGCCAGCCGCGACGACGATGCCGCCTTCGAGCGCGTCATCAACACCCCAACCCGCGGCATCGGCAACGTCACGCTGGAACTCTTGCGCAACCTCGCGCGCGCCGAAGGCAGTTCGCTCTGGCAAGCGGCAAACCTGGCGGTGATGCGCGGGCAATTGCCGGGCCGCGCGGCGCAACACGTGCAGGATTTCATGGCCCTCATCAATCTGCTTGAAGACTATGCCGCCACGCACGAGTTACACCTGAGCGTGGATTATTTAATCCGCCAAAGCGGGCTGATACAGCACCACGAAAAAGAAGGCGGTGAAAAAGCCCGCTCGCGGCTGGAAAACCTGGAAGAATTGGTCAACGCCGCTGGCGCCTTCACGCCCGATGAAAGACCGGGCGGCGAAAAACCCAGCCCGCTCGAAGCACTCGGCGCCTTCCTTGATCGCGTCGCGCTGGATGCCGGCGACACCCAGGCCGATGATTACGAAGACGCCGTGCAATTAATGACCCTACATTCCGCTAAAGGTCTTGAATATCCCTTCGTCATCATCGCCGGCATGGAAGAAGGCTTGTTTCCGCACAAAATGTCCGCCGATACGCTCGACGGCCTGGAAGAAGAACGCCGCCTCTGCTACGTGGGCCTGACGCGCGCGCGCGAAAAATTGCTATTGTGCCACGCCGAATCACGGCGCCTGCACGGCGAAGAAAATCTCACCCGCCCCTCACGTTTTCTCAAGGAAATTCCCGCCGAATTACGCCAGGAAGTGCGCATGAAAGGCCAAGTCACGCGCGGCTTCGGCGCCGGCGAAAGCTGGGGCCGCCGCGAGGCGCTCGCGTCACAGCCGCAAGGCCAAGGTCTCAGCCTGGGCCAGCGCGTGCGCCACCCCACCTTCGGCGAAGGCGTCGTGCTCAACAGCGAAGGCAGCGGCAACCACACCCGCGTGCAGGTCAATTTTGATGGCGTCGGCGGCAAGTGGCTGGTGTTGGCCTATGCCAAGCTCGAAGTGATTTAGCGGCGCGACTTCACGCGCATCATTTCCCACAACGCAGACATATAAAATGCTAACGCCATCCGCTCACGTCCAGCGCAAACTAGAAGAAAAATTCAAGAGTTTTTACACGCAGTATCTGCA
>JAITMI010000218.1 GCA_031277435.1 Pseudomonadales bacterium | reverse complement strand
CTACTGTTCCGTGCTCCGCGAGATCATCCTTCAATCTCTGCAACAGCTCGGCCCCGATCTCTTGATGGGCGAGTTCCCGGCCGCGGAACCGCAGGGTTACCTTGGCCTTGTCCCCATCGTTAAGGAAACGGATCAGGTTGCGTAGTTTTACCTGATAGTCCCCTTCTTCCGTCCCTGGACGAAACTTGATTTCCTTGATCTGCACAACTTTCTGTTTTTTGCGGTTGGCGGCGCGCTGTTTCTTCAATTCGAAAACATGCTTGCCGTAGTCCATCACCTTGCACACGGGAGGACTGGCTTCGGGCGAAATCAACACCAGGTCGAGCCTGGCGGCGCGCGCGAGTTCCAAGGCTTCGTTGATCGACACGACACCCTTTTGAGCGCCGTCATCGAGAATCAAACGCACCGGGCTGATGGTGATTTCCTCGTTGACTGGTGAGCGCTTGTTTTTGCCGTCTTCCCGCTTAATAACCGTTACTCCAGATCAAGTGAATGAATTTATGTTGTACCAATGATTCAAAATTTCACGCGCCCAGGCGCGCCACGTCTTGTTGCAGCAAGGCGTCGAATTCAGCCAGACTGAGCACGCCCAAGTCCTTGCCGTTACGATCGCGCACCGCCACGGTGCCCGCTTCCACTTCTTTATCGCCGGCAACCAGCAAATACGGGATGCGCTGAATCGAATGCTCGCGGATTTTAAAGCCGATCTTTTCGTTTCTCAAGTCGGCCTCAACACGGAAGCCTTTGTTTTTCAATGAGTTCACGACTTGTTGACAATAATCAGCCTGGCGGTCGGTGATATTCATGACCATCACTTGCACCGGCGCCAGCCAGGCGGGGAACGCGCCTTCGTAATGCTCGATCAAGATGCCGATGAAACGCTCGAAGGAACCGAAAATGGCGCGATGCAGCATTACCGGCGTATGGCGGGTGTTGTCCTCCGCCACGTATTCGGCGCCGAGGCGGCCCGGCATGGAAAAATCCACCTGAATCGTGCCGCATTGCTGATTGCGGCCCATGCAGTCCTTCAAGGTAAATTCAATTTTCGGGCCATAAAAAGCGCCCTCGCCCGGCTGTAAATCCCAGGGCTTGCCGGTGTTGTTGAGCGCGGTTTCAAGCGCATGTTCCGCTTCGTTCCAAATCTCGTCGGAGCCAACGCGATTGACCGGGCGCGTGGAGAGTTTGAGCGCCACATCGGTGAAACCAAAATCCGCGTAGACTTTTTCCACCAGCGCGATGAAACGCGAGACTTCGCTTTGAATGTCCTCGCGCGCGCAAAAAATATGCGCGTCGTCTTGCGTAAAAGCGCGCACGCGCATGATGCCATGCATACTGCCCGAAGGTTCATAGCGATGGCAGGCGCCGAATTCCGCCAGACGCAGCGGCAAATCGCGGTAACTTTTCAAACCCTGATTGAACACCTGTACGTGGCAAGGGCAGTTCATCGGTTTGATCGCATACATGCGCTTGTCGGATTCGACGCTGAACATTTCGTCTTTGAATTTTTGCGCGTGGCCGGATTTTTCCCACAAGGAATAATCAACCACTTGCGGCGTATTGATTTCCTGATAACCGTTGTCTTGCCACAGTTGCTGCATGTAGCGCTTGATGACCTGGTAGATGGTCCAGCCCTTGGGATGCCAGAACACCATGCCCGGCGCTTCTTCCTGCAAATGGAACAGCCCGAGTTTTTTACCGATCTTGCGGTGATCGCGCCGTTCGGCTTCTTCCAATAAATGCAGATAATCCTTCAGCGCTTTTTTGTCGGCCCAAGCGGTGCCGTAAATGCGCTGCAACATGGCGTTGCGGGAATCGCCGCGCCAATAGGCGCCGGCCACCGACATCAATTTAAAGGCTTTGATATGGCCGGTGGAAGGTACGTGCGGACCACGGCAGAGATCAATGAAATCACCCTGGCGATAGAACGACAGTTGTTCATTGCCCGGAATTGATTCGATGATTTCGACTTTGTACTTTTCGCCCATGCGCTCGAACATCGCTTCCGCGTCAGGGCGCGACATCAGCGAACGCTCGACTTTGACGTCGGCGGCGGCCAAGCGTTCCATTTCCGCTTCGATGGCCGTGAGGTCTTCGGCGGTGAAGGGACGTTCGTAAGCGAAATCGTAATAGAAACCGTTGTCGATCACCGGGCCGATGGTGACCTGCGCGCCGGGAAACAAATTCTGTACCGCATTGGCCATCAGGTGCGCGCAAGAATGGCGCAGCACTTCGACGCCTTCGGCATCGCGCGGGGTGACGATGGCCAGCGCCGCGTCATTTTCGATCAGGCACGAGGTATCCACCAGGCGGCCATCGACCTTGCCGGCCAAGGCAGCCTTGGCCAAGCCTGGACCGATCGATTCGGCGACTTGGTATACCGTCGGTGGCGCGTCGAAATTGCGCGTGCTTCCGTCGGGAAGCGTAATCGTGACCATAAGAAACTCAGAGTGTTTGTCATCCACCCAGTAAACAGGGGCAACCCTCGACGTAGTGCGGGAGCAGGCTGAAACAGGGGAACTTCCGTAATCGCTGCCGGGCTATTCATGGGCCGCTCATGGACCATTCATGCTGGGCCTTCATGCCGGAGCCGGGCTGGATGGTAGGCACGACCAGGTTCGAACTGGTGACCTCTACCATGTCAAGGTAGCGCTCTAACCAACTGAGCTACGCGCCTGCGTGTACATCCAACGCCAAAAGGCGGGCGATTATAGTGAGACTTGCGGCAAACCACAAGGAAAGCGCAGCCCTTTTACAAGGCCAGCAAGCGCTCGTTGAGCGCCTGGATACGGTCGCGCAGCGCGGCGGCTTCCTCGAACTCCAGATCACGGGCATGGGCGAACATGCGCTCTTGCAGCCTGTTGATTTCCTGCTCCAGGCCGGCGCGATCACGCGGCGTTTGCACGCTGGCGCTGGCCTTGGCCGCCTTGCCCTTGGCGGCGCGCGCGATGCCGGGCGCGGATGGCGCGCCGGTGTCGAGCACGTCGAGCACCGCTTTGCGCACGCCCTTGGGCACGATGCCGTGGGTGGCGTTGAACTCGCTCTGGATGCGCCGCCGCTCCAAGGTGGTTTCGATGGCGCGCTGCATGGAGCCGGTCACCGTGTCGGCGTACAGAATCGCCTTGCCGTGCAAGTTGCGCGCGGCGCGGCCGATGGTCTGAATCAGCGAACGCTCCGAGCGCAGAAAACCCTCCTTGTCGGCGTCCATGATCGCCACCAGCGACACTTCCGGCAAATCCAGCCCCTCGCGCAGAAGGTTGATGCCCACCAGCACATCAAAGACACCGAGCCTCAAATCCCTTATAATTTCAAGACGCTCCAGCGTTTGGATGTCGCTGTGCAGATAGCGCACCTTCACGCCATGCTC
>JAITMI010000108.1 GCA_031277435.1 Pseudomonadales bacterium | reverse complement strand
TTGGCCACCCGCTGCGCGGGCAGGATGCGCACCGGCTGGCCTTGCTCGGCCAACTGGCGCGCCCACGCCTGCGCGCCGGGGCCGGTTTCCATCAGGACGGTCAAGCCGCCGGGCAAGCGGCTCAAGAAGGCCGCGAAGGCTTCGCGCGATTTGATGCATTTTTCAAAGAGCACTTCGCCAAGGGCGTTCTCGGCGGCGATCTGAAAGACCCGCTTGGCCAGATCCACCGCCATCGCGGTGCAGGCCGTCAGGGGCGTTTCACTCTGGGTTGCTGTAAGCTGTTTCATGGGCTCGTCCTCGCTTTCGTTGGCAATCACTAAAGGATGCCACCGTGGCGCTCAAGACGCCTTGGCTTGGGCGAGTCCATCCAATTACGCCTTGCCGAATAGGCGAGGCAGTGCGGTAGGTTGGGCTAAAGCGTCAGCGATGCCCAACACGATTGGGTGGATCACAAATGTTGGACATCGTTACACTCAACCCAACCTACCGGGCTTGCTTTTATTTTCATTGGAAAATCAAACGATTCATTGTTTGTACCCTCTCCCATTCTGTCTTTGCATTGCGCATCTCCTGTGGCGATGCGGTTGGAGAAATAACTCCAGGCCATTGCGTGGCAATGTCACCGGTTGCATCGGTCGGTTCATAATAGACAAGCTGAGCAAGCCCTTCATAGCAGATGATGCCAAGAAACACTCGTTTTCCATCCAGAATCGACGCTGATAAGGATGTATCATCAAGGCATTCAATCAATATTCCAACTGCCTGCTTGGGAGGCACGACAGATAAGATTTTTTCCAATTCAGATTTGGCTGAGAAGTCATATCGCTGAATGTCAGCATGCCATATATAAACCCCGTTGAGTTGGGCAAGCGATTGTTTCAAACTGGCTGTGCCATCAACCCGCTTTTGCAGTTGTTGGCTGCATCCAATGAGACAGCCAATTACCAATACAATTGCAAACAAGATTCTGGTTTGAGCGCTTTGTTTCATCGTTCATCCTTTGGACGGTATGGCTGATGTCCATAAAATTACCGTGCCATCCACCTTTGTTCGTGCTCCAATGGGCGAGGATATGCGTGCATTCCATCCAGGAGGTGCTACGATGTCACTTGGCATCATTTGTAGCGCGGTTGGGCTGAAATGACAATGATGCCCACCATAATTGGGTGGATCACAAATGCCGGACATTGTTACACTCAGTCCAACCTAGCGGGCTTGCTTCTATTCCTGCCGATCATTCGCATCCGCTACGTTGGTAATCAGCCATTTTTCTCCGTTCTTTTTTAATATCACAATCAAGTGATTTCTCGCCCCTTTTCTGAGAGCGTAACTGCTTCCAAGCTGGATGGTGACTATGGCCTTATTTCCTGAATAAAGCGGCTTTGAAATGGTCATATGTTTCAGCCAGTCTTTTTCATCCCAATCCTGCGCCCTGGTGAAGTAGTCAGCGTCTAGCCCGCAAACTTCATCACCACATGCCGCATAGCTTGCCCTGATCTGTTTGACTGCCAGTGGATCAACAAATTCAAATATTTTGTCATCGGCAATTGGCCAGTCATTCTTGGACGGATCGTTTTCTTCCATGCCATATGGAATGTACCAGGTGTAAAAAGCTTTGACCACACCTTGTGGTGTAGATGCTTGGGCTATTCCAAGTGTTGGAAGTAGTGCAAGCGCTATAACTAGAAGTAATCTTCTGATCATGGTTATTGCTCTTGGTAACGATAAATTTGATATGGTGGTTTATGCTGTTTATAGCTTTGCCCTGGATATATGTCATTCTGCGCAAAATCAGATATCCATTTAAATCCGTCGTAAATTGCCATGTGCCCATGAACGCTTGATCCGGTAACACCTTGGTAAGGTTGAATGATAACGACATCACCTTTTTGCGGAGAGTCATAAACACGAATAAATCCGGCTTGCTCTAAGCTTGGGCCGTAGTTTTTCGCGCTTTCTGTGCGATTAAGGTCAACACCACCTCCTTTAATGGCCTTTCTGGTAAATTCTGCGCATCTTTTTATTGATTGCGGTTTGGCATGCAAACGAGCATATGACACAGCCTCATCAATGTCGAATGACATAACAAATTCTCCTTTGCGATGAGAGGGATTTCCGCCTATGTGGAAATAACCAAGGTTGTAAGAGGTCTAACAGACAGCGCGCCGCCCATGACGCCCATCTCTGGCGTCACGGACGCAGGCGCGAAGAGCAAGCGTTTTCAGGCTTCCTTGTTTTCCTTGATGTTCCAAGCAACCTGCGTCTCCGCGCCCTTGCCGCCTTTGTCGGTTTGCTCCCAGTACTGCTGTTTGACCTTGGCGGCCTGGAACGAGTACAGCACACGCACCGCGTCGGATTTGGGGTCTGACAGGTACCGGACGCCGGTGATCATCACTTCTTCCAACGTGATGCGGGTGTACTCGATCTGCTGGCCGCCGGCCTTGCAGACCGAAATCTCGATTTTGTTCAGGTGCTTGCCGGCGATGCAGTTTTTCAATATCGCGGGCGCGGCTTTGTCGAGGAGCGCCTCGACACTCAGGTCGTCAAGGCTCGCCTTGCCTACGCCCCCGCCGCCGCCGCTGGTCATGCTGCCGGGCTGCGTCGCGCCCCATTCAAACGACTTGATGTCGGTCCAGTCCTTGTGATTGGCGTCCTTGGACTCCCCGCTGACGCCTTCAATGCGCATGAACATGTCTGTTGCCATGATGAAAAACTCCTTGAGTCAGTGCCCTTTCGCAGGCACGGGGTTGAAATCGGCTGCCGCAACGGGAGGCAGCCGTGCAATCCGCCGCGTTGATCAGCGAGCGGTAACTTGCCGACTGTAGCTTCATCCGCGCCAAAAGCTTGCTATTTTTTTGTAAGCAATTGTTTGGCGTTTGTGCTCGATGCACACCTTTGGTGCGTGAATTTCACATCGAGCGTAGCGAGTCATTTGTCATTCGTCATGCGCCGCAGGCGCGGTCATTTGTCATGCCCCGTCAGCCGCTCATGCTCGCGCAGCGCAAAGCGGTCGGTCATGCCGGCGATGTAGTCGGCCACGGCGCGTTCGCGGTCGGCGCGGGTGGCGAATTCGGGGCGCATTTGATCGGGCCGCGCGCGGTACACGGCGAATAACTCGCGCACCACCTGCCGCGCCTGGTCGGTGGTCCGCACCACCTGTGGGTGACGGTACAGGTTGGCGAATAAAAAACGCTTGAGCGCCGCCGATTGCGCGCGCATGTCGTCGCCAAAGCGCACCAGCGGGCCGGCGCGGCGGGCCTCGTCGGCGCTGCCGGGGCGGGCGGCTTGCAGCGCGGCGCTGGTGGCGGCGATGACGTCATAGACCTGTGCCGACAACATGCGGCGGATCGACTCGTACAGCACGCGGCGGCCTTGCAGTTGCGGGTAATCGTGCGTGGTGGTCTGGGCAAAGCGGGCAAACAGCGGCGCTTGCGCGATCTGCTCGAAGCTCAGCAGGCCGGAGCGCACGCCGTCGTCGATGTCGTGCGCGTTGTAGGCGATTTCGTCGGCCAGGTTGGTCAACTGCGCTTCCAGGCTGGGCGGGGCGCCGTCGATGAAGCGGCGCGCGACGCCGCCTGGCTCGGCCTGCTCCAAGCGGCGTGCGTGGGCCAGTGGGCAGTGCTTGAGGATGCCCTCGCGCGTCTCGAAGCTCAGGTTCAGGCCGTCGTGATCGGGGTAGCAGTGCTCCAGTTCATCGACCACGCGCAGGCTTTGCAGGTTGTGCTCAAAGCCGCCGTGCGCGGCCATGCAGTCGTTCAGCGCGTCTTGGCCCGCGTGACCAAACGGCGTGTGGCCGAGGTCGTGCGCCAGCGCGATGGCCTCGGTCAAGTCCTCGTTCAGCCGCAGCGCGCGGGCAATGGAGCGCGCCAGTTGCGCCACTTCCAGCGAATGCGTCAGGCGGGTGCGGTACAGGTCGCCCTCGTGATTGAGGAATACCTGCGTCTTGTACACCAGCCGCCGGAACGCGGTGGAATGGACGATGCGGTCGCGGTCGCGCTGAAAGACGTTGCGCGTCGGCGCCGGCGTGGCCGGGTAGCGCCTGCCGCGCGTGCGCGCCGGGTCGCTGGCGTAGCAAGCTAGCCCGTCATCAGGCACAACAGCGGTCGATGACTTGGCGCACCAGCGCATCCGGCGCGCTACGCACCAGGGCGCGGCCTGGGCCGTCGATGAGCGTGAAGCGGATCGCGCCGGCCTCGGCCTTTTTGTCCACCCGCATCCGTTGCAGATAGGCGCCAGCGTTGTCCGCCGCGTCGATCACCGCGCCGCGCGTGGGCAGGCCGGCGCGTTCGATCAGCGCCGCCAGCCGTTGCACGAAGGCGGCGTCCACCAGGCCCAGCTCGCGCGACAGCTCGGCGGCCATCACCATGCCCGCGCCCACCGCCTCGCCGTGCAGCCAGGCGCCGTAGCCCATGCCGGCCTCGATCGCGTGGCCGAAGGTGTGGCCAAAGTTGAGGATGGCGCGCAGGCCGCTTTCGCGTTCATCCTGGCCCACCACGTGCGCCTTGATCTCGCAACTGCGCTGCACCGCGTGCGCCAGTGCGTC
>JAITMI010000180.1 GCA_031277435.1 Pseudomonadales bacterium | reverse complement strand
ACTTCGTCGATGATGGCGCAGTCCAGACCGCGTATGAATCCGGCGGGCTCGGAGCGAGCGGCTTCGAGGGCGGTCTGATCGTCGAGCGTGATATAAGGCCGGTTGGCTTTCTCCATCCGCCGCACGAGCGTAGTCTTGCCAACCCGGCGCGGCCCCGTGATAAGAACAACGGGGGTATCCGCCAGGGCTTCCTCTACCCGCCGCTCGATGAAACGCTTGAACATGGCAACTCCGAGCCTCAGACTAGGGGCATTATCGAGCCCGGCTGATTGGGAGTCAATTTACCGCTAATTGGGAATCAACCTTCCGCTAATTGGCATTCACTTTAGCGCCATCTGAGAATTTTTTGATTGAATACAGCAAGATGGGCAGGGCCTGATCCGCCCTACGGGATTTCTCCGCTGTCATTCCGCTCGAAATCGCACAATCCATGCGGTGCCGGATTTCACGGCTTTAGTGAATTCCGCGACTGCGCTTCGCTCCGCGCGGAATGACACGCAGAGGTTTTGTAACAAGCTCATAAGGGCGGGTCTGAGACCCGCCCTTACTATCCACGTTACGGATTGCGTGTCGCGGAAACCTCTACTTCCACGCGGCGGTCGGGCTGCAAACAGGCGATCAGCGCGGCGTTGCTAGCTTCGCCCTGGCATTGCTGGGCGGTGGTGACGGGGCGTGATTCACCTAAGCCGCTGGCGCGGATGTCGTTGGCGGGGATGCCGTTACTGACCAGATAGTCGCGTACCGTTTCCGCGCGGCGTTGTGACAGCGCCTGGTTGTATTGCTCGGAGCCGATGCGGTCGGTGTGGCCGGTGACGATCAGTACATCGTACTGCATCCCGCGTAGGCCCTCGGTCAGCACGTCGAGACTCTGGCGGCCTTCGTTGCGCAGTTGCGCGCTATCGAAGTCGAACAGCGCATCAGCCGACAAGGTAAGCCTGACCGGCTGCGGCGGTGGAGGCGGCGGCGGGGGTGGTGGAGGCGGCGGCGGTGGGGGCGGCGGAGGCGGCGGCGGTGAGCCAAAGCGGTACAAAAGGCCCAGGCTGAAGAAATCTATGTCGTTGCCAAGGATTTGCGAATCCTTGACGTGATAGCGCTCGAATTCCGCGCGCAACGCCAGTTTGTCGGTGAAATCGTACTGCGCGCCGATGCCCAGCTTGTCATCCAGGTTGTCATCATCACCGAGGTTGGTGATGGCGGTGTAACCCGGCCCCATGCGCGCGGAATTATGGGTGCGCAGGTTGTGTATGCCGATGCGCCCCAACAGGGAGAAACTTTCGGACAAGGGCAAGCGGCCCACCAGATCAAGCGCCACGCCTTGGGTGCGGGCGCTGGCGTCGAAGCTGTCGATGGGGGCGATTGAGGTGCTGAAGCCGAAGCGGTCGAAATTGTAGTAACTGCCTTCCACGCTGAAATAGCGGTTGAAACCGTAGCCAAGATAGACTTTGGCGCCGGCATCGGTGTCCTCGTCGGTGATCTCCCCTGGCACGAAACCGGCGCGCCGCAATCTGGCGGCGATGGTGTCGTTATCGATGTCGGCATAGGCTTGCCCCACGCCGATGCCAAGATACCAATTAGAGTCTAGCTCTGTCCGCTGGGCCTGCGCGTTGGCGCTCAATAGCGTGGCCAGCGCAAGCGTGGATAAGTGAAATGCGGGCGATAATGATTTCATGCGTTTCTCCCTATGTATGAATGACTATCGATCCATGCGATCGATCCAATGATCGAGCTTACCTTGACCGAACTTGCCGTGGCATGAGCTTATGGCAGCCGTATCGGCAAAGCGCATGACCGTTGACCAGCTACAATAACCGGAATACGCCGCCGCCGCACCTGTCTGTATCACACGACACCCGCCGCAAACCGCGTCCTCAACCATGCCCGCGCATTATAATTCGATGTTTCCCGTGGAGCCCACCATGTCATTCACCCCCGCGCAACTGGCGCAATACTGCCGGCGCATCGCTTACAACGGCCCCCTCGCGCCCACGCGCGACACCCTGCACGCCTTGCACCGGCTGCACCCATTGGCTATTGCGTTTGAAAATCTCGACCCTTGGCTGGGGCAGCCGCCCGCGCTCGACCCGGAGGCGCTGTTCGACAAGCTGGTGACGCGCGAACGCGGCGGCTACTGTTTTGAACAGAACGGTTTGTTCAAAATTGTGCTGCAAAGCCTGGGTTTTGCGGTGCGCGGCTTGTCGGCGCGGGTATTGTGGGATCAGCACCCTAATCCGCCGCGCACCCATCAACTGTCGCTGGTGGAGATTCAGGGGCAAGAGTGGCTGGCGGACGTGGGCTTTGGACTGACGCCGCTGGCGCCCTTGCGCTTCGCGCCGGAAATGGAACAGCGCACGCCGCTCGAGACTTTCCGTCTGCGGCAACAGGGCGGCGGGTTCACGCTGGAAGTGTTACTGCCGGGTGGCGCCAAACCGATGTACTGGTTTACGCCGGAAACCTCGGCGCCGGCTGACTACATTCAAAGCAACTGGTATGTGTCCACTTATCCCGAATCGCGCTTCGTGCGTAATTTGATCGCCTCGCGCGTGCGCGCCGAGCCTGGCGGCGGCTACAGCCGGCATAATTTGTTCAATCGTGATTACAGCGTTTATCGTCTTGGGCAAGCGCCAGAGCTGAGGCAATTACAAAATGCGGGGGAATTGCGGCACTTGTTGCGTGAAATTTTTACGCTGCCGTTAGACGCTCTGCCTGGGTTTGAGGCGCGAGCGGAGGGCTTGTTTGGCGGATAAACCTTGCCCCCTCCCTAGCCCTCCCCCGTAAACGGGGGAGGGATTTGGGGTTTGCTCGCCCTCCCCCGTTTACGGGGGAGGGGGGTTGAGCGGGAGGAGGTTTTGGAACGAATAGCCGCTTAGAACACGTTGGCGTAAATCAGCGACAGTATGCCCAGCACGCTGGCGAGGAAGATGCTGTGCTTGAAGGTAAAGCGTAACAGATCGCTTTCCTGCGCGCGCGCCATGCCGGTGGCGGCGACGGCCACGGCGAGGCTTTGCAGACTGATCATCTTGCCCATCACCCCGCCGGCGGAGTTGGCGGCGGCCATCATCGCCGGGTCGAGGCCCAATTGATTCGCGGTCACCACCTGCAAGTTGCCGAACAGCGCGTTGGCGGAGGTGTCGCTACCGGTGAGGAACACGCCCAGCCAGCCCAGCAAGGCGCTAAAGAAGGGGAACAGCGCGCCGGTGGCGGCGAAGGCCATGCCCATCGTGACGATGGAGCCGGAGTAGTTCATCAAGAGCGCCAGCGCCAGTACCGAGGCAATGGTGAGCAGCGAGAAGGCCATCTGCTTCAGCACTTTGCCCAGCGTCATCACGTAAGTGCCGAGCGGCATTTTCAGCACCAGGGCGGACACCAGACTCGCCAAGGCGCAGGCGGTGCCAGCGGCGGACAGCCAGCCCAAGGTGAACGACGCGGCATAAGGCGTAGGCTGGCTTACCACGGGCAAGCCCTGCTGAATCTGGTTGTGCAGACCCGGCCATTCAAATACCACGTTGGTCAGATTGAGAATCGCCTTGCCCTGGGGACTGCCCCAGATCAGCACGAAAATCACCAGGAAAATATACGGCGACCAAGCCAGCAAGGTTTCGCCAGTGGAATGCTTGCCCATGCTCAGCGTGCTCTGGGTATCGCCCGCCAGCACGAACTGATCGGCGGGCTTCCAAGATTTGAGCAGTATCACCAAAGCTAGGATGGCGACCATCGCGGCCAGAATGTCGGTAAGCTGCGGCCCGATGTAGTTG
>JAITMI010000099.1 GCA_031277435.1 Pseudomonadales bacterium | reverse complement strand
CACGTTTACGCCAAGGATAAGACCAGCGATTCTTACGGCGATCAGCGTTACACGGCGGAAACGAAACGCCTGCTGGGCGTTCTCGATACGCGCTTGAAAACGCATGAATATCTGCTGGGTGATTACAGCATCGTAGACATGGCCACCGCGCCCTGGGTGGATTGCTTGAGCGATTTCTACAAGGCTTACGATTATCTTGGCATGGCCGGATTCACCAACGTGGAACGCTGGCGCGCGCAACTGATGGCACGCCCGGCGTATCAGCGGGGGAAGGTGGTGTGCAGGCCCTGATGTCGCGCTCTCCCGCCAGCGGGAAAGCAGGCCGTCTGTTCACACCCCCTGCTCCAACAACCACTTCTTAAGCTGCACCAATGGCAGGGCGCCGCTGAGGCGGGCGGCTTCGCGGCCATTTTGGAACAGGATCAGGGTGGGAATGGAACGAATGCCCCATAACGCGGCTTGTTGCTGTTCGGCTTCGGTGTCGAGTTTGGCGAAGCGCAGGCGTGGTTCGAGTTCGCGTGCGGCTTGTTCAAAAATCGGCGCGAAGCCGCGGCAGGGGGCGCACCAGGGCGCCCAGCAATCCACCAGGAGCGGGATGCCGGTGTTATGTAATAGTTGGTCTACATTGCTGGCGCTGAGTGCCACGGGTTTGCCGTTGAAAAGCGCTTCCTTGCAGCGGCCACAGCGTGGGCCATCGCCGAGGCGTGAGAGCAGGACGCGGTTGACGATGCCGCAGGCGGGGCAGGTGAGTTTGATCGGGGTCATGGCGAATCTCCAATAACATTGAACTGAATAATACCAGCGCGCGGCTTTGCGGCATCGCCACAAAAACGCATAATGCACCGCCTTTTTTGCCGTAAATCAGCTATAACGATGCCCGTGAGCCTTGAATTTCCCATCCACGAGATTTTGCCCGCGCTGTGCGCCTGTTTGCGTGAACGGACGCGGCTGGTGCTCGAAGCGCCGCCCGGCGCGGGTAAGACGACGCAAGTGCCGCTGGCCTTGCTGGATGAGCCGTGGTGCGCCGGGCGCAAGTTGCTCATGTTGGAGCCGCGGCGGGTGGCGGCACGCGCGGCGGCGGCGTTCATGGCGCGGCAGCTTGGCGAAGAACTGGGCCAGCGCGTCGGTTATCGTATTCGTTTTGAAAATCGCGTGAGCGCGGCGACGCGCATCGAAGTCGTCACCGAAGGCATTCTCACCCGCATGTTGCAGGACGATCCTACGCTGGACGGCGTGGCGGGAATTTTATTCGATGAATTTCACGAGCGGCATTTGTCCGGCGACCTCGGCCTGGCGCTGGCGCTCGACGTGCAAAGTTCGCTGCGCGACGATTTGCGCTTGGTGTTGATGTCCGCCACGCTCGATGGCGAAGCGCTCAGCCGCTGGCTCGACGCGGCGCGGCTCAGTAGCGCCGGGCGCGCTTATCCGGTCGAAGTGCGTTATTTTCCGCCCAAGCGTGATGAGGCGCTGCCGCTTTTGGTCAAGCGCTGTCTTGATACGGCGCTGGCGGAACACGAGGGCGACGTCTTGGTATTTTTGCCGGGGCGGCGTGAAATCGAACACGTGATGACGCTGCTGCAAAGCGCGGCCTATCCAGCGCTGAACGTGCTGGCGCTGCACGGTGAATTGCCGGTGGAACGCCAAAGCGCCGCGCTCGCGCCTGATCCCGAGGGCCGCCGCCGCGTGGTGCTCGCTACCAATATCGCCGAGTCTTCGGTGACCTTGCCCGGTGTGCGCGTGGTGCTCGACAGTGGCCTCGCGCGCGAGCCGCGCTTCGATCCCAACTCAGGGTTTTCGCGTTTGCAAACCGTGACGATTTCGCTGGCGTCGGCAGAGCAGCGCGCAGGCCGCGCCGGGCGCGTGGCGGCGGGATTGTGTTACCGGCTATGGCCGAAGGAACAGCGCCTTGATGTGGCGCGTAATCCGGAAATCAATCAAGTCGATTTGGCGCCCTTGGTTTTGGAACTAGCGGGTTGGGGCAATAGTGAATTGCGTTTTGTCGATGCGCCGCCGCCCGGTACGCTCAATGCCGCGCGCGATTTATTGCGGCAGCTTGGCGCGCTTGATGCACGGCAGCGCATCACGGCGTTTGGCCGGAACATGTTGCAACTAGGCACGCATCCGCGTTTGGCGGCGATGTTGCTGGCGCCGCGCGCCGCGCCTGAACAAGCCTTGGCTTGCGACCTGGCGGCCTTGATCGAAGCGCGCGATCCCTTGCTTGGCTATCGCGGCGACGACTGGCAAAGCCGGCACGACGCGCTCAGCGCGCAGCGCGCTAAACCAAAACAATCCATACCCGGCACTTCGCGCGCCGCGCTTGAAACGATTGACCACGGCGCGGCACAGTGGCGTAAGCGTTTGCGTCTACAGCAGCGCGCGTCCGGCGCCTGTAGCGCGCACGAATTGGGCGACATTTTGCTGCACGCTTATCCCGACCGCATTGGCCGCCAGCATCCGGGCGATCCGCTGCGTTATCAGCTCAGTAATGGCAAAAGCGCGCGATTGTTCGAGGATAGCCGTTTGCGTGGCGAAACTTGGCTGGCGGTGAGTGAATTACGCTTGGAAAATCGCGACAGCGTGATTCTGCGCGCCGCGCCGCTCGACGAAGCACGGTTGCGCCAGGAGTTTATGGAACGCTTCGTCGAAGAAGATAGCGTGCGCTGGGACGCGCAAAGCCGCGCCCTGGTAGCGCGGCGTGAAACGCGCTTCGCGCAAATCGTGCTCGACAGCCGCCCCGCCGGCCGCCCCGACCCCGAACAAGCCGCCGCCGCGCTCACCGACGCGGTGGCGCAATTGGGCCTGGACGTATTGCCCTGGAGCGAGGCGCTACGGCAATGGCGCATCCGCGTGCAGTGTTTGCGTCAGTGGCTGCCGGAATTGGGCCTGCCTGATCTCAGCGATGCCGCGCTATTGGCCACGCTTGATACCTGGCTGCGCGGCGCCTTCGCGGGCAAGACGCGGCTCGATGCCTTGAGTGAAGAAGAACTGAGCGAGGCGCTGAAAGCGCCCATCGACTGGCCCACGCGCCAGCGCATCGACCAGCTCGCGCCCACGCGGCTTTTAGTACCTTCCGGTCTGGAACGCCCAATTCATTACAGCCTGGACGGCCCGCCGGTATTGGCGGTGAAGTTGCAGGAATTATTTGGCCTGGCGCAAACTCCTAGCATCGCCGAGGGCCGCGTACCCTTGACCTTGCACCTGCTCTCACCCGGCGGCAAGCCGCTGCAAATCACCCAGGATTTACGCAGTTTTTGGCAAAATACCTATCCTGAAGTGAAAAAAGAAATGAAGGGGCGCTACCCCAAACATCCCTGGCCCGACGACCCTTGGACCGCCACCGCGACGCATCGGGCCAAGCCGCGAGTTTAGGGAATTTATCTTTTGCGTTTGATAATGAACGCATTGTCCGCCGCTTGAAAGCCCGCGCCTGGGTAATAAGACATGGCGCCAGGAGCGGACAGCAAAATGAGAGACACTTCCTCGCCAATGACCGCTTGCGTGCGTTTGATAAGCTCCTTGCCGATGCCTTGGCCTTGAAACTGCTTATCGACGGCCAAGTCGGAAAGATAGCAGCAATAGCTGTAATCAGTCAGTGAGCGGCTTATTCCCACCAGGCGATCAGCGTGCCAGGCGGAGATGACCAAACTTGGCGCGGCGAACATGCGCGCGATGCGTGGCAGGTCCGCGGTGGGCCTGGTGATGCCAGAGGCATCAAAGACGCGAACTACCTCACGCGGGTCCAAAGGAAAATTGTGCCGATATTCAATGTTGCCGTTCATTTATATAACTGACGTTCCTTAATTATCTTCAATCTCATCCACATCAAGCTGACCGCCGCCGCGACGTATCGCGCCAAACCGAGGGCGTGATTACGCCATTTCTTGGCCGCTTTGAGTATTTGGGGCCTGTAATTCCACTTGTATATCTTTCAACCCGCTTTGAATCAGACTGATGAGAATTACCCAGGCAACGAGGCCAAGCGTGATCTGTATCCAGACGATACCAACGGTATTCCAGGCAAAATGCAGAACGACGGGAACCGTAAATAGCTTTACGAAAATTGGCGATGCCACGGCCTCCAGCGCGGAAGCGTGCTGTTGTCTGGCATTCCAGTAGGCGGCACAGGTGATCGCGGTCCAGGCAATGTGGCACAGCGGCGTAAAAAGAGCGCGTATGAGGATGGTGCCAACCATCGCGCCAACACCGCCGTTGAGTAACAATCCATACTCAAGCGCGTAGCCAGCCGATTCAAAGGCCGCGAATCCCGCGCCAACGGCGGCGCCAAATAGCAGGGCATTCAAACGGTAGGGGTAGCGATTGGGCGGAAATAGGCTCAAGAGGAAAATGACCGTGGCGACCTTGGCGCTTTCCTCGACGATGCCCGCGACTCCAGCTCCGAAAATGCTGTAGTAATCACCCAGGAGAGAGTTCGCCAGCGGATCCACTACAAACAAGGTCAAAAACAAGGAGGCCGTGCCGCCGGCGAAAACAAAGGACAGCACGCGATACATCGACACATTTCTAGGACTGTTCATTTCAAAAAATAAAATGAGCGTCGCCAATGGTACCGCGAAGGAGCCCAGGATCATGATTCCCGGTATCATTTTCAGATTACTGGTCAAATAAAACATCGCCAAAAATACGCCAAAAAGGAAGGCGCTGGTCAGTAATGCACGAAAAAACACCCACGGCGTTGGAAATTTTTTCATTGCCTCGGTCAAGGGCGGCGTACTCAGGCTGCCGCCAACGCAGAACAGGTCTTCGATTGCCTCTGGCTCGTGTTTCTTGAATGTTTCCGAGAATAAATGGGATAGCGAAAATTGCTCGATTCGCTCTAGCCCCAGGCGCGAGGTGATGAAATTGGCGACGCCGCCGCCTTCGGTGGCCTGTGGGTCCGATGCCTGATTCTCTTGTGGCGAGGCGGTGGCTTGCGCCACGCCTTCTTGCATGAGCCGCGCCTTTTCCGCGCTGAATTCCTCGTCGGTCAAGAAGCCCTTGGCGCGGAGTTCGGCAAGGCGCGTGATCGCTTCGATGCGCTCGGCGGCGCTTTGCGGCGCGATGGGCTTCGCGCTTGTGCCGCGCGCGAGAGGGTTGGGGCCGAAGCGGTTATCGCCTTGCGTTCCCCGGACGCAGGCAAAAAACAGCGCGACTGGCGGGCATAATATCCACCAGCCAGAACAATCGCAGTCATGCAGGCGGCGCACCCATACGGCGCTCGCTGGTATGAAGGTGACTATATTCGTGAGTTTGAATACAGGGCCAAATTCGTTTGCCTGGTTGACGACCCAGCCCAATCGCATATCTACCGCAAAGGCTGGTATCCACAGCAATACGATAAACAGATTGAAGTACCAATACTCACTACGGCATGAGCGCCCGGTGAAATCGAAGTAGCGGCGTAAAGCCTGCCCCGTCGCTTGAAAGAAGTTCATAATCGGCAATTACTCATTATAATTTTTTGAACAAAAAATTTACCCCGCCAGTATCTGGCTAAAGGGCTCGGCGCCGTGAACCGCGCTAAAAATATACCAGAGGTTCCTTAATTATCTTCGATCTCATCCACATCAAGCTGGCCACTGGCGCGGCGGGTGAAGAAGGACCAGCACATGCCCACGGTCAAAAGCAGCGCCAGCAATAATTCCACCGCCCAGGCCACGGCGGAAACATTACTGAGGCTGAGCCAGCCCCAGGATACCGCCAGCCATAGAAAACAGCTCAATACCGCGATCGAGGCGAGCACGCCGATCAAGCCGAGCGAATTGAAGGTAGCTTTGAGATAAAACCCCCAGCCGATCAAAAGCACCAGGCCCGCCAGCACTACATAGGGCGTGAGCGCGAAATTCTCGGACACCCAGTGAAAATACGAATAGCCGCTGGGATTGTAAGTGCACAGCACCAATACCAGCGCGAAGAAGAAACGCAGCACGACGCCGCTGAAGGTCAAACGCATGAGAGTGCTTGCTCCGTGGTTTGTTGAAGTTCGTTACCGCTGACTGTGTTCCCTCCCCCGCGCGCGGGGGAGGGTTAGGGAGGGGGCTGAATTCCGCTTGCCCCCATCCCCGCCTTCCCCCGCTTGCGGGGGAAGGGGTGGTTCAGTTATCCGTTTTCGCTAAGGATGACGGAAAAAAACCAATCATTCCGCCTGCGTTCCTTCGCGCACCTGCCCTTCCACATACAGCCACAGGCCCTTGATGCGGTGGAACATGGCGCGCTCATGGTGCACCAGGAGCGGCCCGTTTTCGTCCTGGCGGTAAAACGCCTTGAATTCGGCGACGCCGCGGTCATCGCGCTGTTCGGCGCGCAGGATTTCCAGGCCCTGCCAGAGCAGGGTGTCGTTAGTGAGATCGGCGACGCTGACCTCGCGCACCGTGCCCGGATGCCAGGTACGCAGCAGAAATTCGCGGTGATGCCCGGCGCCGAGTGCATAGGCGCAGTAACGGGCGCGCACCAGTTGGCGCACGCTGCGGGGTTTGTCCTTGAAGGTGAGGAAGGGTTCGCAGCATTGGGCAAAGGGTTTGTCGTTACCGCAGTAACAGTGTTTGGCGTCGGTGGTGGCGGGCATGGTGGTATCACACGGATGAAAATCAAGGCGGCGATGATATAGCGAATTTTCGCGTTAGGGAGCCTTCGGGGCGAGTTTGGCTCAGATTTTGCTCCGTTTCACGCGCGCGGGTGGCCAGCGGCGGCGCGGCGTATTATCTTCGGCCCAGGCGCTGACGCCGGCAGGTAATTTCAACCACAACCCTCGGAGAAAAATAATGAAACAGGCGGATTACGCACAGGATCGGATGGCGCAGGCGGACGCGCCGCAATCTTCCACTCGCAGGGCGGTATTGGGCGGCACGCTGGCGGCGGCTGGGCTGGCTTTGATGCCCCATGTGAGCGCCGCGCAAAATGCGGCGGAGGAGTTGACCGCGCTGAGCTTGGCCGAGGCCTCGCGGCGGGTGCGCGCTCAGGAAGTGTCGCCGGTGGAATTGACGCAAGCCTGCCTGGCGCGCATTGAGCGGCTCAACCCAGAGCTGCATGCCTTCATCACCGTGGCGGCGGAGGACGCGCTGGCCGCCGCGCGGCGCGCGGAAGCGGAAATCCGCGCTGGCAATTGGCGCGGGCCTTTGCATGGTGTGCCCTTCGCCTTGAAGGACAACATGGATACGGCGGGCCTGCGCACCACCGGCGCCAGCCAACTGTTCGAAAACCGCATTCCCACCGAGGATTCCGAGGTGGCGCGGCGCTTGAAGGCGGCGGGCGGGGTGCTCTTGGGCAAGCTCAATCTCAATGAATTCGCCTACGGCGGCAGTTCCTCGGCGACTTATTACGGCACCATGCACAACCCCTGGAACCTCGATCATGCCACCGGCGGTTCCTCCGGCGGTTCGGCGGTGGCGATCGCGGCGGATCTGTGTTTTGCCGCCCTGGGCACCGATACCGCGGGTTCGGTGCGGATGCCGGCCTCGCACTGCGGCATCGTTGGTTTGAAGCCGACTTACGGGCGCGTCAGCACGCGCGGCGTCATCACGCTGTCGTGGACGTTGGATCACGTAGGGCCGATGGCCAAAAGCGTGCAGGATGCCGCGCTGCTCTTGAACCTCATCGCCGGTTACGACCCCCTGGAGCCCACCACCAGCCAGCGCGAAGTGCCGGATTACACCTTCGCGCTGGACATGAATACCGCCGGTTTGCGTCTCGGCATCGTGCGCGGTACGTATTTTGAGAATCTCGATCCAGAAGTGGAGAGTGCGTTGAATCAGGCCATCGAAGTCTTACGCTCGCTCACCGCCGGCACGCAGGATGTCACCCTGCCGCAAGCAACCAATGGCGCCCGCTTGTGGGGGCCGGAGGCCTATGCCTACCACCTGCCGTATTTTTCGCGGGAGCCGGAAAAATATCACCCCAGCACGCGCGCCTCGCTGGAGCGCTACGCCAACGCGCCGGCGCAAGATTACGTGGAAGCGCGACGCGAGGTG
>JAITMI010000084.1 GCA_031277435.1 Pseudomonadales bacterium | reverse complement strand
AATCGACGTGACTGGAGTTCAGACGTGTGCTCTTCCGATCTCTGGGGACCAGTGGCGCGGCGAAAGGGCGCTCTTGGCGCTGGGCGTTTTGCTGGTTAGAGGCGGCAGTTTGCTGGCCGAATACCTCATTAAGTGTCTGCGCCAGCGCTACGGCGTCGAGATTTTTTACTTTATAAACGAACAATTGTTCCACTTGTTCCTGCGTCGAGGCGTCGAGCAAGTTGACCCAGCGATCCACTTCGGTAAAACCGCGAGTGGCTGGCGCTACCACCAAGAGCGCGTTGACGCGGTCGAGCCCCAGCACTTGATAGGCTGGCTGTTCGCCTTCGATCAATTGCAGGACGCTGGTCAGTTCGGCGGCGGCTTCGCTGGCTTTGGCGTTGTTGAGTTCGTAGAGGCGGATGCCTTGATTCTGGAATGGATCGTCGTCTATTACCGCCAATAGCGCATTGACGCGGCTCAACTCTTGTGGCGTGCCGCTGAGGCCGAGCAGGTTGCCGCTGCCCAGGCGCATGACGCTGCCTTCGGGCTGTAATAATGGCGTGAGCACGGCTTCGGCGGCTTCCACCGAAATGTAGCGCAAGGGCGTGATTTGCAGCACTTCAGAGGCGCTGGCCTGGCCGAGAAATTCCGGCAATACCAGCTCGGTGGGCACGCGCGAGGCGTCGCGCTGAAACTGATAAAAATTGCCGCTTTGTTCGATGCTGACGCCAGCGCTGCGCGCCAGGGCGCGCATCAAGGGCCAGATGTCGGCGTAACGCAAGGGGTTGGTGGCGGAGCTGCGCAGGCTGACGCGGAAATCGATGCTGGGGTCGATCACCATGTTGATGCCGAGCGCGTCGCCGAGTTGTTCAAAAACGACGCGCAAATCTTCCTGTTCGTAATTCAATTCCACGATGTCGTTAGCGGGCGGCGTGCCGGCGGGCGGTGTTTCGGTGAAGCGGCCAAGCTGAATTACGCGGCCTTCGCGGTTGATGCCGGCGGCGGGGCTTTCCAGGGTTTGTGCTTGTGGCGCGTTCTGGTTTGGCGCGGCGCTTGTTGTGGTTTGCGTTGGCGTGGAGGCGGCGGGCGTCACCACCGCGGTTTCGGCGCCGGGCAGGGTAGCGCAAGCGCTGAGGCTTAAGGCCACGGCAAGGCAGGGCAGGCACGGGGGCCTGCCCCTGCCAATCGACATGCTCGATAGAGAAAAATTGGGGCGGGGGGAAAAAATCCACATACGCATTCCTCAAAAATCGAGCGTATTCATGCTGAACACCGCGGACAGCATGATGATGAGTATGGCGCCAACTACGACGCCGAGAATCAAAATCAGCGCCGGTTGCAGCGCGTTTACCAGGCGCTGCATATCGTCCTTGACGTAGTTGTCGAAGGTTTGCGCGAGCTTGCGCAGAATGGGGGCGGTGCGGCCCGATTCTTCGCCAACCGTGACTAATTGATGCAAGAGCAGCGGAAATTGCCGCGTGCGCGCCAAGGATACGCCGAGCCCGGCGCCGCCGCGCACGTCTTCTTCCACTTGGCGCAGTTGTTTAACGAGCAGGCTATTACCCACCACGTCGCGCGCCACGCGCAAGGCGCGGATCAGCGGAATGTTGGCGCCCAAGAGCGCGCCCAGGGTGCGGCTGAAAGTTGCCACTTCGCGTTGCAGCAGGATGTTGCCGAGCAGAGGCAGTTTGAGCAAGGCGCTATCGAAGGCGAGCCGGTGCTCTGGATCCTTGCGCCACCAGCGCCAGTACCACGATACGGCGAAGCCCAAGGGCACGATCAGCCAGCCGTAATGCTTGAGCGCGGCGCTCACATCCAGCAGAAATTGCGCGGAAGGCGGAATCGTGCTGCCGACGTTGGCGAAGATGGCGGTGAACTGTGGAATCACGAACACCAGGAGCAAGAGCACTGACAAGGCGCCGGTGACCAAGAGCACGATGGGATAGGTGAGCGAGGACAAAATATGCCGGCGCGTGGCTTCCGCCGTTTCTAAAAATTCGGCGAGATCCGGTAACAATTGGTCCAGAATGCCGCCGGTTTCGCCAGCGCGCACCAAGTTGAGGTAGAGCCGCGAAAATACTTCGGGGTGCAATTCCATCGCATCGGCCAGACTCTTGCCTTCCTTCACCTGGCGCCGCAGCGACACGACCAGGCGCTTCATGTGTTCTTTTTCGGTGATGCCTTCGAGCAGCGACAGCGCCTTGTCGAGCGGCACGCGCGCTTCTACCAGGGTGCACAGGCCGTTGGTGAAATCCACGAGGTCGGCGTGTTTGACGCGGCCATCGCTCAACGCTTGCGTTTGCTCGTTACTGAGTTTGAGCTTGAGCGGCGTGAGCTGGCGCGCTTGCAATTGCGCTACTGCTTCGCGTTCGGATTCCGCGCTGAGATGACCGTTCAGTAAATTACCGCCGGCATCGCAAGCCTGATAGTGATAATGCTGAACACTCATAGCGCGCGCGTTACCCTCACCACTTCCTCGGGCGTGGTCACGCCTTGCCGCAGTTTGTCGAGCGCGTCTTCGCGCAGCGTGCGCATGCCTTCGCTGATGGCTTGTTTGCGGATCACGTTGGCGTCGGCGCCGCTGGTGATGAGATGACGGATGGCGTCTGATATCAGCAGCAGTTCATACAACCCGACGCGGCCACGGTAGCCGGTGCCGCCGCAGCGTTCGCAACCGGCGCCCCGGCGCAGGCGGGGGAAATCGGCGGCGTTCACTTCCAATACCAGGGCTTCGTCCGCGCTCATCGGCGCGCTTTGCGCGCAGCCGGTGCAAATGCGGCGTACTAAACGCTGCGCTTGAATCGCCAATAAACTGGAGCTGAGGAGATAACTTTCCACGCCCATGTCCTGCAAGCGGGTGACGGCGCCGGCGGCGTCATTGGTATGCAAGGTTGAAAATACCAGGTGACCGGTGAGCGCGGATTCGATGGCGATGTCGGCGGTTTCGCTGTCGCGTATTTCACCGATCATTAAAATATCGGGGTTTTGCCGCACGATGGTGCGCAGGCCGGCGGCGAAGCTGAAACCGATGGCGGGGTTCACTTGCGTTTGCGTGATGCCGGCGAGCTGATATTCCACCGGGTCTTCCACGGTGACGATTTTGCGTTCGACGTTGCGGATTTTTTCCAGCGTGCCGTACAGCGTGGTGGTTTTGCCGCTGCCGGTGGGGCCGGTGATGAGAATCAGGCCGTGCGGCTGGGTAATCACTTTCAAATAACTTTTCAGCACGCGCTCGGGCATTCCGAGATCGGCGAGGTCGATCGATAAATCCGCGCGGTCCAAAATGCGCAGCACGATGGATTCGCCGAGCACGCCGGGCATGGTGGAGACGCGCATGTCGAGATCGCGGTTGCCGCTGTGGTAATCGATGCGGCCATCTTGCGGCAGGCGTTTTTCGCCGATGTCGAGCCGCGCCATCAGTTTCAAGCGCGAGGCTACCGCGGATTGAATGCGGATTGGCAGGCGTTCGATGAGCGTCATGATGCCATCGACGCGGCAGCGCACGTCGAGATACGTTTCGTTCGGTTCAAAATGAATATCGCTGGCGTTGAGGTCGAGCGCGCGCGCGAAAAGATGATTGACCAGGCGGATGATCGGCGCTTCGGAATCGATGTCGGCGAAGTCTTCGTCGTCGCGGAAGCCGCCATAGGCTTCGTCTTCGGCGTTGATTTGCGGCGACAATTCGGCGCGCCAGTGTTTGATGAGCCGCGCCACTTCTTCCGGCGCGCCGGCGCGGAAATGTATTTGTTCGCCCATTACAAAACGCACCTTGGCGCGGCAGTCGATTGAGGGCAGTTCGGCGTAGACCACGGCGGCGCTGGCGGCAAAATCCAGGGCGGGCGCGAGGCCAGCGGGTTCGAGCAGTTGCGAGAAAACGGGCAGGGTCATGGGGTTCATGGGGCGCGATTCCTTGGCATCAGCGGCGCGCCGTCGCCGTTTGCACGCGGCCAAAACCCGCCACCACGATGCTGCCAGTATATTGGCGCCGGCTGCGGGTGACCGAAAACGATTGCACGAACAGCCGTGGCCGCAATTCTTGCAGCGCGTCGAGGAAGGGCAGAATGTTTTCTTGCTCCAGGGTGAAGCTCATTTCCTGCGTTACCATCAGCCAGCCGCCAACATAGCTGTAACGCGCCACGCTCATTTCGCGCACGCCGAAACCGGCGCGCTCCACCGCCGAACGCAGCGCACGCTGTACGCTGTTGCCGATCAGGTTGGCGTCGCTGCCGGCAAATACCCAGGCTTGCAGTTCGCTCACTTCGAGGGTTTTCAGTTCCTGGCGCTCGCGCCACTCGTCAGTCGCCCCGGCCAG
>JAITMI010000091.1 GCA_031277435.1 Pseudomonadales bacterium | reverse complement strand
ATCTTTTTTGAAATTCATCAAACCTGAATTCACGCTGGGTAAAGTTTCCTCACCCCTTCAAACTCACTGAGGAAATGCTGCTCATGCACACTACGTTTACCGTAAAAGCCCTGCTCCTGACGCTCAGCGCCGCAACGCTGTTCAGCGCCGCCGCCCAGGCCGACATCGCCGCCGCACAGGCGCTGCAAGCGCAAAACGGCGTGCTCAACGATTACCGCCGCTTGCTGCCGCTCGAAGGCGGTTCCAATTTTCGTGATATGGGCGGCTATCCCGCGGCGGACGGCAAAACGGTGCGCCGCGGTTTGCTGTTCCGCTCCGCCGCGCCGAGTTCGCTGAGCGCGGAAGATGAACACTATCTGGCGCAATTCGGTTTCGAGAGCGTGATGGATTTGCGTTCCAGCGAGGAAATTGAACTCTTCCCCAACCGCTGGGCCGAACATGCCGGCATCGATTACTACAAGCACGATTACAGCATCGCCAATTTGCTGCCCAGCCAGGATGGCGAAGTGCCGGCGCGGATCGACCTGGAGCAGCTTTACCCCAGTATGCCGCAAACGCTGCAACCGCAGTTGAAGCTATATTTCACGCTCTTGGCCGAGGGCAAGGCGCCGATCATGGTGAACTGCTCCGCCGGCCAGGACCGCACTGGCATTACCAGCGCCTTGCTCTTGAGCGTGCTGGGTGTGCCACGGCAGTTGGTGGTGGAGGATTATTTGCTTTCCTCCGACTTCCGCCGCCCGCAAGTGGAACGCGGCACGGTCGATTTGAGCGCGCGGGCCTCAACCAATGCCTTCGCCGCGATGATGGCGCGCAACACGGGCGCGCAGGAAACCCACGCGCCGCCGCTCTTTACCGCCGATGGCACGCCTTATCTCGAATTCGCGCTGCGCCAGCTCGAACAGGACTATGGCTCGGTGGAAGGCTTTTTGACCCAGGCGGTGGGTATTACGCCGGAACAACTGCAACAAATCCGCGCGATTTATCTGCAATGAGGCGCCGCCAACTCGCCTCTAGCCTTCCCCTCACCCCCATCTTCCCCCGTGAACGGGGGAAGGAGTTGGCCGGTTATTCTGGCGTGCACTTGTTTCGCGTTCCGTAGGGGCGAAAAATTTTTCGCCCCTTGCGTGGCATACACGCAATGGCGGGGGATCAAAACCCCCTAACAACCCACTATCTCCTTTTTATCTCCTTAAATGAGAAGTCGTCTCGTCTTGAAACTCTTAAGGTTCAGGTCATAAACTCACCCCTTGCGGCTTCGGGCGCTTGCCTTGCGTCCCCGCGTAACACCGTGTCTTGGCCGCCTCGGCCTGAATTACTACTCATTCGACTTCTTTATGACTCGACATTCCTTAGCATGGCCGGCTTTATTCCTGACCTTGGCCCTCGGCGCTTGCGGCGCGGAACAAGCGCCGCAGCAGCGGGGTAATACCGGGGGAGCCGCGCCGGAAGCGGGCTACGTGGTGCTGAGCACGCAGGACGTGCCGCTCGAAATCGAGCTGGCGGGGCGCACTTCGGCGTATGAGACTTCCGATGTCAGGCCGCAGGTGTCGGGCATCATCAAGTCGCGGCTGTTTACCGAGGGCGCGCTGGTGGAGCAGGGCGACACGCTGTATGAAATCGACCCGAGCTTGTATCAGGCGGCGGTCAATCAGGCGCAGGCGGATTTGACCAGCGCCCGCGCCACCGCTGAATCGGCCAAGGCCAAAGCGGAACGCTATGAGCCTTTGGTCGCCATCGAGGCGGTGAGCCAGCAGGATTACACCGACGCCTTCGCCGCCTCGAAACAGGCCGAGGCGCGGGTGGCGCAGTCGGAGGCGGCGCTGCAAACGGCGCGCATCAATCTGGGTTATACGCAGGTGAAAGCGCCGATTACCGGGCGCATTGGCCGTTCGGTGGTAACTACCGGCGCGCTGGTGACCAACGCGCAGGCGCAGGCGCTGACCAGCATCGACCGCCTTGACCCGATCTTCGTCGATATTCAGCAATCGAGCGCCGATATGCTGGCGCTGCGCAATCAACTCGCCGCTGGCGGCGCCGTGCCCGGTTCCACCGAGGTGAAGCTGACGCTGGAAGACGGCAGCACCTATGCCCAGACCGGGCAGTTGCAATTCGCCGAATCCATCGTGGAGCCGAGCACGGGCTCGGTGACGCTGCGGGCGGAGTTCTCCAATCCGGATGGCCTCCTGTTGCCCGGCATGTTCGTGCGCGCGCGCCTGTCGCAGGCGGTGGCGCGCAACGCGATCCTGGTGCCGCAGCAGGGGCTGAGCCGCGACCCGCGCGGCAATGCTACGGTGATGCTGGTGGGCGCTGGCGATCTGGCGGAATTACGCAACGTGGTGGCGCCGCGTACCGTGGGTGACAAATGGCTGGTGACGCAGGGCCTCGGGCCCGGTGATCGCGTCATCGTGGAAGGTCTCGACCGCATTCAGCCGGGCGCGGCAATCAGGCCGGTGCCCGCTGGATCCTCTAGCGCAGTGACGAGCAACCAATGATTTCACGTACCTTTATTGACCGCCCGGTTTTCGCCTGGGTCATCGCCATCTCCATCATGCTGGGCGGCATCGGCGGCTTGCTGTCGTTGCCGGTGGCGCAATATCCGGACATCGCGCCGCCGTCGGTGAACATCCGCGCCAACTATCCGGGCGCCAACGCCGAGACGGTCGAATCCAGCGTCACCCAGGTGATCGAGCAGCAGCTCACCGGCATCGACGG
>JAITMI010000024.1 GCA_031277435.1 Pseudomonadales bacterium | reverse complement strand
CCGCAAGGCGGTCGAGAATGGGCACAATGAAGCACAGGCGGCGCTTGATGCCTTGTGAGCGCCATTCCAACTGCTATATTCCAAAATGCTGAAAGGAGAAGTTCTGGCCGCGGGAGTTGAGTTCTCTGCTCGCAAAAGAAGGAAACGCTATGCCCAATCCAGATGAACTCTTTCACCTCGCGCTTGAGCATCATCAGCGTGGCCAGTTTCAACAAGCGATTGCCGTTTATGACCAGGTTTTAGCTTTGGCTCCTGATAATGTCGAGGCTTACTACAACCAAGCCATCGCTTTGAGCAGGCTTGGTCGCCGCGGCGAAGCTTTGAAGAATTATGAACGCGCGATTACCTTGCAAGCCAATAGTCATTTACTGCACTTTGGCCGTGGCAATGAGTTGGATGCTCTTGGCCGTTATGAAGAAGCGCTGGCAAGTTACGAGCGTGCCAGCAATTTCAAGCCAGATTTTTTTGAGGCATACGACAACCGCGGCAATGTGTTGAGTAAATTGAATCGCCATGAAGAAGCCTTGGTGAACCATGAACGCGGTATTGCGCTGAGGCCCGAGATAGCGGAGCTGCACTATAACCGTGGCCACGTACTGGCGGAGCTGAGCCGCTATGACGAGGCGTTAGCAAGCTATGATCGTGCCATCGCGCTTAAACCAGATTATGCCGAGGCGTACCACAATCGCGGCTTCGTGCTGCGCAATTTGGGCTTTATCGAAGAAGCGCTGGCCGCTCACGAACGCGCCATCGCGCTGAACCCCCGCAACGCGCTTGCGCTATATAGCAAAGCCTTGATCCAGCTTTTATTTGGTAATTACACCCACGGCTTTGCGCTCTATGAATGGCGTTTACGTGGCGGGATTCCGCGTAAGTTCCGCGAATTTACCCAGCCGCGCTGGCATGGCGAAATAACGGACCAAATAGTATTGCTGCATGCGGAGCAAGGGTTGGGCGACAGCATTCAAATGCTGCGTTACTTGCCGCTGGTGAAGGCAAGGGCGCCGCAACTGGTGCTCGATGTGCCTACGATTCTGCACCCGCTGCTCGGTTCGTTCGTCGAGGGTCTGAGCTTGGTGCAAAACAGCGGCGCCTTGCCGCCGTTTGATCTGCATTGTCCGTTAATGAGTTTACCCTTTGCCTTTGGCACGACCTTCGACACGATCCCGGCGCGGGTGCCGTATTTGACCGCTCCTGCCGAACGGCTGCCCAAGTGGCGCGCCCGTTTGCCGGTATCGGCTAAACCGCGAGTGGGGCTTGTGTGGTCAACTTCACCGAATCCTTATGCACGGCATCGAAACATAGCATTGGAAAGTCTTGTTCCGCTCTTGCGCCTTGAAGGTTTTTCCTTCGTCAGCCTGCAATTGGAATACCGTGAACACGATTTGCCATTGCTTGCCCAATTACCCATCGAGCGCATCGACGATGCCATCGCTGATTTCGGTGATACGGCGGCGGCCATCGAGCAATGTGACTTGGTGATCTCGGTGGATACCGCCGTGGCGCATCTGACTGGCGCGCTGGGTAAGGCGCTGTGGGTGTTGCTGCCCTTTGTCGCCGACTGGCGTTGGTCGCGCAATAGAAACGACAGCCCCTGGTACCCGACGGCGCGCTTGTTCCGGCAAACTCGGCGTGATGATTGGGAAGGCGTCATCGCCAGTGTGCTTGAGGCATTGCCGGCTTGGCGGAATCAGGAACTGGCATTCAAAACCTATAACTCACCCCCATCCTGAAACTGCGCGGATCGGCGGCGCGGCTGATGGTGCAGTTGGTGACTGAACAGTCGATATCCTCGGAGCTTTGGTCCGCCGGGTCGAGGCCGGGGACGTAGGCGGGGTAGTAGTAGACGATTTCCTTGCGGTCGCTATCGAGCAGGTTGAGCGCTTCGGCGTAGACGGTGAAGTGTTCCCAGTGCCAGGCGCCGCGCAGGTTGACGGTGGTGAGCGGCTGGGCGCGCTGGCTGTTGTCGGCGGTCAGCGCGTAGGGGCCGAGATAGCGTGCGCGCAGGCTCAAATCCCAGTTGTCGTAAGTGGCGGAAAGGCCGATCTGGGCTGAGCTTTCCACCGCGCCTTCCACGTAAGAACCTTCGGGGTTATCGGTGTAGCGCGCTTCGCTGCGGGTGTAGACGCCATCGACGCCGAGCCAGTCCAAGGGTTGCCAGAACATGGTCAGTTCCACCCCCTCGCGTTTGGAGCCGCCTTTGGGTTCCACCGAGTTGGAATCGCCGACGAAGATCAATTCGCTGTCCTGATCCAGCCACCAGTAAGCGCCGGTGAACGTGAGGTCGCCCACCGCCCAGCGTCCGCCGAGTTCATAGCCGGTGGCGGGCGAGAGGGCGGGTACGGGATCGACGCTATTGACCACGCCTCTGGCATCGTTGGAGTGGAAGCCCCGGCCCCAGTTGGCGTAAAGCTCGACATCGTCGAAGGCATTCCAGGCCAGCGCCAGCTTGGGCGAAGCGCGGGTGGCGGATTTGCTGCCGGCGACGCTCAAGTCATTGAGCGCGTCCACCTTGAAGTTGTAATAGTCGCCACGCACCCCGGCGATCGCGCGCAGCGTATCGGTGACTTGCCAGGTAGCTTCGGTATAGGCGCCGAAGGAGCCTTCCTTGATGGCGTTGGCGCTGATGGGCTCCACGAATACGCCGCCCTCGGTATGCTCCACGCCGATGCGGCTGCCGTCGTCGTAGCGGAATTCAGCGCCAGCGACCAGTTCCAGGTTGCCCTCGTTGCCTGGGTCGATCAGCGTGCGTTCGGCGGAACCGCCGAGCGTCCAGCGCTTGTCGAACTGGTTGATCTGGTAGTCGTAAGTGGGGTTGGAGGCCATCGTCCAGTCGTAATACTGCCCGTATAGCGTGGCGCTCCAACTGTGGGAGATCATTTGGCTGGTGAGAATCAAGCGCGTGGTTTCGCCCTTGGCGGTGGGGTCGAGCGAACAAAAAGCATCGGCGCACACGGCGCTGCCAATGGCGCGCTCGGGGACTTGTTCGGTGGGATCCCAAGTGGCGTGGTAGGCCGACAAGGAGGCGCTGTAGCGGCCAAAAGCATTCTCATCATTCAGATATTTGCCCCACAGCGACAGGTGGCGCAGATTTTCCGGCTGCTGCCAGGGGCCATCGTTTTGCTTGTACTCCCCCACGAAACTCAGGTTGCTGTTTTGCGAGAGTTCCTCGGTGCCGCCACCGGCCACGCGGCGCCACCCATCCTGGCCGATTTCGCTCGATAGGAAGTTTTGCTCGAAGTGGTCGATGGTGTGGATGAAGGACGCGCCAGCCACGGAAAAGTCACCCAAATCCGCGCGGTAGGGGCCTTTGCGGTAGTCGATGCGCTCCACCATTTCCGGAATCAGACCATTGACGTCGAGATAGCCTTGACCGTGGCCATGTGAACGCAGGTTCCAGGGCATACCATCGACGATTGCGGTGTAGTCGGTGCCGTGGTCGAGGTTGAAGCCGCGCAAGAAGTATTGGTTGGCCTTGCCGCTGCCCGAATGCTGCACCGCCACCAGGCCGGGAGTGGATTCCAAAAGCTCAGCGGTTTTGAGCAAGGGCCGGATCAACAAGTCCGCGCCGCCCACCGACCCTTCACTGGCCGCTTGCGCCACTCCAGTCAGGTTGGTACTGCGGCCAAAGACCACGATTTCTTCGATAAGGTCGTTCGTCTGCGCCCGCAAGGGCAGGCTGGCGATGAGCGCAAGGGCAAGGGTGAGTTTACGGAGGGGAAGCTGGGGCATCAGGAGCATCCTTTTATTTGAGATTTGGAGATTGATCCGCCAGCGAGTCCCTCGCCAGCGGGCAAAAATTCAGGCGCGATGATAGGCGCAACGCAGCCAGAGCAAGCCGTTTTAACCGTTGCTAACGGTTAACGAAATGTTAACGATAAAGCAAATCAATGACTTACGCCGACGGTAGCCGTTCGAGGGTCTGAGCCGGGGGTAGCCGTGGTGAGACCCTTGGAGGCCAGGGATGGCCGTAAAGGAGCGTACATGGACGTACTTGCAGCGTGTCTCACCACGGCTACCCCCGGCTCGGACCCGGACAGCTTCACCCGCACTTCCACCCACCGAACCTGAAATTTTGGCCGCCAAAGCATAAGCCCAAGCGCCGTAAGAAACAGTAAGAAAAAGGGAAAATAACGGACTTTTGCCAGAAATCACTGGCATCCGGTGGCCTCCTCTCGATACTGCACCCTCCAAGTCACTGGAGGCTTATTCATGCGCAGTTCTCAACTTCTGCGGTCAGCTGTCGCTACCGCCACTTTGGCCATCCTGGCCGCGCCAGCCTCGGCGCACCACGGTTTCGGCTTGTTTCAGTTGGACATCAACAAGGAGTGGGAAGGCACGCTCACCAAGATGAACCTGGTCAACCCGCACTCCTACATGGAACTCGACGTGGTTGGCGAAGACGGCCAAGTCCTCCACATGGGCTGCGAAATGCGCGCCGCCACCCTCATCCGCCGCTCCGGCTGGTCCACCGACATGTTCAAAGTGGGCGCCCACGTCAAAATCGAAGGCCACCCCCACCGCGATGACCCCAGCGCCTGCTACATCGAAAACTTCACCATCGGCGAAACCACCATGAACCGCAACGACCAATTCCTGTCGAGCGCCCCAGTGGATACCTCCGACCGCCCGGCGCGCCTGGAAGACGGCCAGCTCAACCTCAACGGCGACTGGGCCGTAGAACAACTGGTACTGACCGTACCGCCCAGCGGCGGCAACGGCTCCATGATCCCCAAGAGCATGAGCGCCGGCTTCGCCGACGGCTCGATCACCATGGCCGACGTACAAGCCAAACAGCCCCCGCGCGCCCGCGTGGTCTACACCGAAGAAGGCCAGAAAGCCGCCGGCGCCTTCAACAACCGCTCGCCCGAAGACAACCCCTGGTTCGCCTGCAAGCCCACCAGCTTCATCCGCGACTGGACCGCCGACTGGCCGATCAACCAATTCCGCCAGTACACCACCGAAGA
>JAITMI010000089.1 GCA_031277435.1 Pseudomonadales bacterium | reverse complement strand
GTTCTTCTGGATGCCGGCGCCGACGTCAACCAGACCACGCGCTACGGTTGGAGCCCGCTCTTGGCCGCCACGCAAAACCAGAACTACCAGATGGGCAAGTTCCTCATCGAAAACGGCGCTGACGTGAATCTGGCCAACAAAGGCGCCTGGACGCCGCTGTATCTGGCCACCGACAACCGCAATATCGAAGGCGGCGACTACCCGACGCGCATGGCTGACATGGATTCCCTGGAATACATCAAGCTCTTGCTCGACAAGGGCGCCGATCCCAACGCGCGCATGGTCGAAAGCTCGGAAACCCGCACCGTGTTCACCAACCAATGGCTGGATGAAGATGGCGCCACCGCGTTCCTGCGCGCCTCGCAGTCCGGCGATCTGCCCTTGATGAAGCTGTTGCTCAGCTACGGCGCCGATCCCTACATCAACACCAACCTGGGCGTGACCCCGCTGGCGGTAGCCGCCGGCATCGGCTGGGTCGAAGGCGTCACCAACGAATGGTCGACCGCGCAGACGGTGGAAGCGGTCAAGCTGCTCTTGGAACTGGGCATCGACCCCAATTACCAGGCCAATACCGGCAGAGTGGCGCTGCACGGCGCCGCGCACAAAGGCTCCACCGAAGTGGTAAAACTCTTGGTAGCCGCCGGCGCCCGCATGGACCTGCGTGACTTCGGCAACACCGACAACCGCGGCAGCCCCGAACTGGCCGCCCACACCTGGCAGGCGATCGATTACGCCGACGGCCTGGTGCGCGTCGGCGTGCAATCCGCCATCCCACACCCCGAAACGGCGGCGGTGCTGCGCCAACTCATGATCGACGCCGGCATCGAAACCCCGCCCGAAGGCCGCACCCTGGAATCGATCTGCATCGTCGAAGTCTGTTCAGTGGATTACAACCCACTCGATTTGAACTGATACGAACATCACGCAGTACAACAAAAAGCCCGGCCTTTGCCGGGCTTTTTGCATGGAAAGGGCTATGGGTTTTTTATGTGGGCGGTTAGGCAAGGAGATTAAGTGACTTCAAAAACTGAACGAGAGCGCCGCAAGGCGATAGTCCTTGAAATTGTGCAGAGACAGAAAGCCGAAGCAGTTGCGTCAATGCCAATTTCACAGAGTCAGCTATCTCAACTGTTCGACTATCTGGACAGTGCCTTGGAAACTGGCTGCGATCATTCCCTCAAGCTCACACGCCAATTTCTTCAAACCAATGCTTTGCCAGAGGCTAAAATTATTCCTTGGCTCGGCAGCTACGGTGGTCACTGTGATTGCGAAGTTCTCGCCAATGTAGAGGAAGCATGGCAGCAATGAATCGGTTATGGCCTAACATTCAACCCGCCTTCGGCGCCGGTTAATTTATGCCTTAGGCTAAGAATCATGAATCGTCCATCCATGCAACAACCAAGCGATCTATGGATTCAAGATGGCTCACTTCGTGATGTGTATCTGTATAAGGCGGAGCTAAAGGATTGGCGCACTCTTTTAGACTTAGCTCGTTCATATGAATATCAATAACAGTGGCACGTATACGAGGTGTCATCTACGGGCGAGCCTGACGAGGTATTCAGTCCGGACGTTTAAATATGGAAAATGGCTATGGGTCTGGCCTTTTATGCGAGCTTAGGCGCATCACATGAGATATTCACATGATCGAAAGAGTTAACCTTGGCAAGAGCGCGCCGGCCCTGTATCAGTCAGTAGCCGCGCTTGATCAGCTCGCCTCAGAAGCTATCGCGCAGGCTGGCATCGAAAATGGCTTCTCGCATCTCTTGCGTTTGCGCGGGTCTCAGATCAATCAATGCGCTTTTTGCGTCAGGCTGCATACGCGCGATGCTCTTGCCGGCGGCGAGCCGCATGATCGTATCGCCGTGCTCCCCGCCTGGCGGGAAACCAGCTACTTCAGTCCCAAAGAGCGAGCGGCATTAGCGCTCGTGGAAGCCATCACCCTGATATCCGACGGACAAGTGCCCGATGCCGTTTATGAACGGGCGGCCAATACGTTATCGAAAGACGAAATATCCGCTATTGAATGGCTAGCGGTAGTTATCAACGCCTGGAACCGCATCGCCATTTCCAGCCGCCTGCCTGTCGGGGCATGAATGCGTGCGCCTGACATTGCGCTCAAGCCGCTCGCCTTTGGCGGCGGCTATGGGCCTTTCATGTGAGCCGCCAGATCAATCATATTCCCCTCGATCACTTGGAGAAAAAGGGGCTTTTTTATGAACTATTACATGCGATTCGCGCGGGCCGTGCATTAATCGGCGCCTGCGTTGCGGCCATTGTTTTCCCCTGTGTTCTATTCTTTTTGGTGAAGTTCCATATTTATCCGCCTGACATTATGCTCAACCCGGACGCCTGTGCCCGGTTAATTTAGGTGTTAGGCGGGTATCCAGAGGATTTTTCATGCAGTATGAAGCAGTAGTTGAGCGCGCTAATAAGGTAATTAACAAGGCCAAGCCTGCCCGCTTACGGCAATTCGCGGAGTCGGCATTGGCAACCTTAATTAACGACCCCACGCTTAGCGATATCGATCATAGTGGCGAATTAAATAAAGATGGATTGGCTGCTTTTCATGAGGCGCGTGCCGGGTATAGCACCGCGACTGGCAAAGCCGTCCTGGCATGGGTTGAGCGCATTGATAATGGCGGTCAATTTGAGGGTAATATGCAGGCGGAGTTATTGGCGGCCATGCTGGCGTTGGAAGGGTGGTCTGAATTTCTGTCTGGCAATGTTGCGGGTATCGAGGCTATCGCCGAGCAGCTTTTTGAAAAGGCGGAATCCGCTGAGCCGTCATCAATGAGTGGGCCGGCCTCCGCTGAAGTAGTCGCCGTCTACAATAAAATTACCGCCATGTTGGCTTGAGCATGATTCGTTGGTTTAACATTGCGCTCAACCCAGACGGCTTCTTTATCGGTTAATTTAGGCGTTAGGCTATACCATGTGTCGCTATTCTAAATATGTATTGATTTTTCTCGTCATGGCGGCCCCTTTGCGCGCGGAACCAAATTTATCGTTACTTGATAACTTGGCGCAGGAGCTAAAGAGCCTGCGTTCTTTACCAGTAGGTGCTGTTACTAAAAGCCGCTGTCCAGAGGAAAAAAATTGCTTGTAGGGCTGCGGCGCGATCAGGTGCAAGGTACGCTTGGAGAGCCAGACTATATAGGCAATAACGATGAGTGGGGCTATTTCTTTACAAGCCCTGTTCCGCCGCATCAGTTTGGAGGCGGCTTTCCGCAACTCGTATTTTTCTTTAGCCGAAGTAATATTGTCACGAATGTTACGTGTTACTACGCTCGTTAGTTTAGTTGGCGTTGTGCCTGATAAGGCGTTAACCCAGACGCGCATTTCGAATTTCGGCGTTAGGTCGTCCACGCATCGGCCAGAAGGAAGCAGGTGATGTCCTTGAAAGTTGGAGATTGGGTAAAAAGTCATCGGGCCGGGATATGGCAGATATATCGCGTACTTGAGTACAAATGCCAAAATCCTGTTACGGGTCTTGAGCAAGACGCGGTAACCATATTTTCCAAGTGTTTTGTCACAAACAAATTTAAGCCGTCCTTCAAAGAGCAGTGCTGCGATCCATCGCTTATCACGCCATTAAGCTCATCTGAAAAAAGTGAGGTGAATTTATTCATTTCTCAGAATGAGGAATTATATAAAAAATTCCGTGAATATGAGCCGTCAGCCATAGATTGTATATACAACGCAAGAATAAAAAAGCCAAAAGCAAAAGAAATTTCCGTTATTGAAAAAAACCTCTCTGATTTAGGGCTAATACGAGATCTGGAGATAAATAGGCATATATCATCTGTGGGGTATGCCCCTGAGTCAGCATCCTCATGGACGGCTCAGTTTGTGTCTGAAAATTTCTCCATAGTAAATGGTTATATCGTATTCAAATTTAACAAAATATTGGCGCAATAAGCGCCTGATATTGCGCTCAAGCCGGCCGCCTTTGGTGGCGGGTCGAGTTCGCCCTTGCCGTGGGCCTTTTATGTAAGCCATTAGGCGATAATAGTCACCATATGACTGAAGATCTGGATAAATTTATTTCTACATTCGTGAAACGCGAAAGGAGAGATCGCTACTTGAGTCTTCTAGCTAATGCAAAGAGGCGGTCTGACGGGCTCTGGGACTTGTTACACGACACCCGGCATCTGGACATGAAGAAATTTACTCCGATATTAAATGCCGTTGATCCGAAGGCAGTAGTTGTTGACCATTTTAAGCGGTTGGGAGTTAAAGAGGCCGGCTACGTTTTGGCGGCCAGAAGCGAATTGGATGGCCAAAGAGTTGCGCTATCGGTCTTTCTTGAACAAGGTGGTGAAGATGCCGCGATCTTTTTCCCAAGCGTCAATGCGGGCTACTATGCAAACCATGAAGGCGAGCACTATTTGTTCTCTGCCATCGCCTAACAAGGCAGGACGCGCATTTCGTGCGCGCCGGTTAATTTTGGCCTTAGACTTGTCACGCAGGAATCACATGGAACTCGTTGAAGAAATTTTCCAGTCTTGGAGTTGGGTTGGCATTGAGCCGGTTGAGGTCATTGGAGAAAATGATTTTGGTAATCTTATCATCAAAGACAAAAGCGGAAGATATTGGCGGCTGTGTCCTGAAGATTGCTACTGCGAGGTCATTGCCGAGAATCGCGCGGAACTTGATGTGGTGTTGAAAGATCAAGAATTTCTCGAAGATTGGTATATGGAAAATCTTATTTCTCTCGCAAACACGCAATGCGGGCCTTTGAGCGAAGGGAGAAAATATTGCTTAAAAATTCCTGGTGTTTTAGGTGGCGAATATGGAGGAGATAACCTTGCCACCGCGCCGCTCATCGAGCTTGTGCGTTTTTCTGGTGATATTGCGCGCCAAATCAACGATCTCCCAGATGGCGCTCAAATAACACTACAGGCAATTGAGTAAAGTGAGTAATATTATGCTCAACTCGGACGGCTTCGCCGTCCGGTTGATTTTGGCTTTTCCCTCATATGGGGGCATTGGTGACTGAGTTTGATCCTGGCAAATATCTGGTGTCAGCGCATGAAGAAAAAGATCGGAGCGCGGCGGATACCGTTACTGAGTACATTCAAGCCTTCCAGAAGTGGGCGCAAGATTGCCGCTATTGGTTAAAGCAAAATGGAGACAATCTCGAAGGTCTCAAGCAAGCAGGTGGCCGGGATGCGTTGGTTCAAATCCAGTCCAGATACTGCACATCCAAAAACAGGCAATACTGGCGCTCCGTGGGTTATTTCTTTGTCAATGGAACTGCGAATGCCTATGCAAAAATTGCTACGGAAGAAGTTATTGGCAAAAACTTATGCAGGGTCATCACGGAACAAAAGAAACCAAACTCGCCATCATTTCGCTTTACACTGGAGCAGCGCGGTAAGGTTTGGCGCATCGCCACTCTGGAAAGACAGGATGGCATCAATCAATGGCGGCCTGATTCCCTATGAATGTGCTTGGTCTAACATTGTGCTCAAGCGAGGCCGTCTTTGGCGGCGGTTTAATTTAGGCGCTAGGCTAATCACATGAGCAACTGGGTTGCATTTGAGCCAGCGTGTGGATGGCGGGCATTCGAGAGACATCAAGAACTACTCCGCGCTATCTGGGAAGGTCTTTCGGAGAGTGAGGGGCAGTGGCACTACATGAACCTTTGCGCCGAAAGTTCGATCTGGGAGTCATGTAAAGATGGAAGTTCAATTGAAATGTGGCACGAATCCACTGGCGAGCAAAAATTGGTAGAACTAAAAGTTTCAAGTGGCATGGCATCTGCTTACATGGAGCCTATCGTTAAAACTTTTCAGTTAGTTTCCTCCCCATGCCAGTGCATAACTTAAATTTAGCCGTCTATTGGTAGTTAGGCTCATGAACAGGGCGCAGATCACAGTGGTTGAGGATTCGTTTTCGATTGCAGATCGGGGAACTGTTGTCATCGGCGTATGGTTTGATGAGAGTCAGAGGCTGGACGTTGGAGATCAAATTGAAGTCATTCAGCCAGATGGAAAGGCGTTCGTAACTCACTTAACAGGCGTTGATTTTTTTACGAAATGCTTTGGGAATACGCGAAACATTGGCCTTCTATTCGGCGAAATAACCGACAAAATACAATTACCGAAAGGCACAACAATATGGTTATTAAAAAACAACTAGCTGGACAATTGCCTAACAATGCCATAAGGGCGCCGGTTAATTTAGGCGTTAGGCTAAAAACCATCCACTGTCCTATTGAGATTACGCGCCATGACTGCACGCTCGAAGAACAAGCTCACGCCGTTCGGCAACGCAGCCGTTGAGCGCGTGTTCGAGCGCTACCCGGATAAAGTGCGCAGCAGTATGCTGGAGCTTCGTGAGCTTATCTTCCAAGCTGCGGCAGACACGGAAGGGGTCGGTCCAATCGAGGAAGCGCTTAGGTGGGGTGAGCCCGCGTACATCACTTCGGCCACTAAAAGCGGCAGTACGGTTCGAATTGACTGGAAGCCAAAAAAACCAGAGCAGTTCGCCCTGTATTTCCACTGCCAGACCAACCTGGTCGAAACCTTCCGAACCCTTTTCCCCAACGACTTCGAGTTTGAAGGCAAGCGTGCATTGGTGTTCAAGGTGGGTGAGCGCATCCCGAAAGATGCAGTGGCGTTTTGCATATCTGCTTCGCTCACATACCACTTGCGCAAGAAGCTGGCTATTCAGAGCAACCATTTCGCTGCGGGTTAATTTGAGCGTTAGTCTGTGTATGGGAGGGCGGCGCAAAGGGTACGGGTCGCGTGCTAGCGGCGGCGGCCTGACATGGCGTTCAATCCCTGAAGCGTTAGGCATCAATGACGGTAATGCGATTAGAAAACGAAAGTTCTTTCTTCGAGATGGGAGTAGCCATCGAGAATGCTGACATTCAGAGCAAAGGCGATGAAACGAGAGTTTTATTTTCAAGATGATCGTTCAAACAAATTCTGGACGATTGAGTGCATGGGTACGGAACTTGTGACCGCTAACGGACGTGTTGGCGCGCGGGCGCGGGAAACAAAAAAGACTTTTGCTACTGAATCCGAAGCACAAAAGGAATTCGAGCGATTGATCGCGTCAAAGCTCAAAAACGACTACATTGAGGGTGTGGCTCCACCTTATAAAAACCCCGAGTGGTCAACTATGGCAATGACGGAGGAGGTGTTCTGGCGTCTAATCGCTCTCCTGAACTGGAAGAAAACAGGAGATGATTCCGTCGTGCTTGAGCCCGTTGTCAAAGCATTGGCTCAAATGAGCGTGGTGGAAATTCATAAATTTGAAGATATCCTGGCGGAAAAATTACATGCACTGGATACGCGGGAATACTGTCGTGCCTGTTATAGAGGAGAGCTCGACCCAGATGATGGTGATGACTACATTTCTCCAGACGATTTTCTTTATTCTCGATGCGTTGTAGTTGCAAACGGGGAAAATTTTTATGCGTCGGTTTTAAATAATCCAGAGAAAATGCCACAAGACATGGAATTCGAATCCCTACTCTCATTGCCCGTTATCGCCTATGAGCGAAAAACCGGTAACGAATACGAACACACCACGCCCGTTAGTTACGAAAGTTTTCAGAATGTGGCGGGGTGGGCGCCAACCGTGGCGACTCGCTCGGGGAAGTATACTGACGAAAGTATTCCGCCAGGAAACCGGCGTCCAACATGAATGGCCCTAACATTGCGCTCAAGCCGGGCGGCCTAGGGTCGTCGGCTGGCTAGGGCCTTAGGTATCACAAATGCCAAACTCTCCACTCCATTCTCGTTTTGTTTGTCCTTGTTGCGGTTATCCGACTCTGGATGAAATGGGGAGTTACGATATCTGTGAATTGTGCGGCTGGGAAGATAGTGGGCAAGGAGATGCCAACGCAGATGAAGTAAGAGGAGGCCCGAACTCAGGCTACTCACTGACGGAAGCGCGTCAAAATTTTCTTAAATACTGAATAATGTACTCGCCAGATAGGGATCAAGGAATTACTAATAGCGAGAGTGCGCTTGAATATAAAACCAAGGGATTGCTTATGGAAGTATTCAATAAATTACTTTCGTCTCAATTGCCGGCCCAAGAAGTAAAATCCGAGATTATTCGACTTGAAAATATATTACGCAAAGAACTCGCGCGCAAAATACGCGATTATCAGAAACGGCTCCCAAAAAATACTTAAGGGCCTTTTATGTGAACTGTTAGGTGTGACCTATGATTAAACTTCCTTCATTGCTGTTTGCCGCCCTTTGTCTTGCCGGGTGTGATCGTGATCGCGATTTTCCGGTGGAGCGTTTTGATACGGCAAGCCTCACCCTCTCGCTATATTCCATTGATGGGGAAGTGACTTGTACGCTGGAGCGAAATTCTCCCCAATATGATCAACTACGCGCGTGGGTAATTAAAAATCAACAAGGCTGGCAATTTGCTCCCGCTACTTATCTGCCCGGAAAAGTAGTGTCTGGGTCTGGGTTCAGACTGAACTTCTTGGACACAATGGCCATCCTCGATTATTCAGGCGGCCAATTCGCGCTTCCGGTTGAGCCGGACGAATATGCGTTCTTGTCATGCACTTGATTGGGCCGGGCATTGCGCTCAACCCTGCTACGCAAGCTGCCGCGTATAACGCTTCACGAAGCTCACCAAACCCAAGGCGCTGAGCAGGAACAGGCCGGCGCCGCTCAAGGTCAGCAGCACTTTGTACCAGAGCTGGCCGATGCGGGCGGTGTGTAGCGGCGTTACGTCGTTGAAGAGGCGCACCGGCAGGGGCGCGTTCAGAGCGTCGATGCGCAGGTCCATCCAGCCGCCGTCGGTGTCTATGTAGACTTGGCTCATGCCTGAGCGGTTCCATTCATTTTGCTGCTGCACGCCCAGAATGCGGTAGGCGGAAAACGCGTTTGGCACTTGCGCGGTACGTAAGGTGGCGCCGGGGAATACCGCGGCGGTGCGCTGCATGGCGGTCAGCCAGGTGGCGTTTTGCGCGCCTTCGAGGGAATCCAGACCCTCGACCATGGCGTTGCTGTAGTCCTCATCAAGGCGAACCTCGCGCAAGTACCAGTCTTCAACCTGGGTGGGGAAGGCCAGAATGGCGCCGGTAATGAAGCTCAAGAGCAGCGGCAAGGCCAATACGATGCCAAGGTTGCGATGGCTGGCGAGCAGGGCGGGCCGCTCGCTGGAGCGCGGCACGAGGCCATGCCGCCAGCCGCGCCGCATGGGCCAGAACACGATTACCCCGGCCAGTACCAGAATGAACGCGGCGCAGCCCGCGATGCCGGCGATGCTGAGGCCAAGATTGCCCAGCAGCAAGCGGTGGTGCAGATCGAACAGCCATTCCTCGATGCGGCCATTGCCCTGCCATTCGTCGATGATCGCGCCTTGCGTATCCAGGTAGGCATAGCGTTCCTCGTCGAGCAGCACCTGCGTCAGCGGCAATTCCTCGGTGGCGAAACGTATGCCCAGCACTTGCGCCGGGTCGAACTGACGATCCACCGCCGCGCCAATCACAGCCAGTGCCTCGGGCGTTGGCGTAAACGCCACGCGCGCCGCTGGCTCCGTCAGACGCAGATAATTGTCCTTCCATACCAATAAGGTGCCGGTGAAGCTGATCAGCATCAGCAGCAAACAAAGCGTAAGGCCGCCCCAGGCGTGCAGGGTGCGCAGGAGGGAGAGGAATGGGTTTTTCATGATGAAATCCTTGTGCGGATGAGGCCGACCCAAAAACAACAAACCCCAGTTTTGCGGACTGGGGTTTGCTGGTGATGCGAGGCCGGCTTGCGCTGGCCTTGTTGCGTGCTCTTACACCAAGGTGTAGCCCGACTCCGACAGCGGCATCTTGCGGACGCGCTCGCCGGTGGCGTTGAAGATGGCGTTGTTCACCGCGGCCAAGAGCGGCGGCAAGGAAGGTTCGCCGGAGCCGGTGGGCGGGAATTCCTCGGGTTGCAGGAAGAAGGTATCAATTTCCGGCGCCTGCGGGATGCGTAGGAGCGGATATTGATGGAAGTTCTGCTGCTGTATCACGCCGTTGATGAAGGTGATCTTGGCGTTGAAGAGCTGGCTCAGGCCGTCGATGATGCCGCCTTCGATCTGGCTTTCGGCGGCGCTCATGTTGTGGATGAAGCCGTAGTCGGCCACCGCCCACACTTTGTGTACCTTCACTTCCTTGTTGGCGCGTACTTCCACGTCGGCGATCTGCGCTACGTAGCCGGAGTGGCTGAAGTAGAACGACAGGCCCAGCGCGCGGTTCGGCGGCATTTGCTTGCCCCAGCCGGCGCGTTCGGCCACCGCGCTGATGACGTTGCGGGCGCGGCCAGTGTGCATGGAGCCGCGGCCTTCGGGGTTGGCCAGGCGCGGTTCGCCGAGCACGCCAAGCAGGAATTCCACATGGTCCTTGCCGGCGGCTACCGCCAGTTCGTGCAGGAAGCTCTGGAAGGTGAAGCCGAAGGCATTGGAACTTGGCGCGCGCATCGGGCCTACCGGCATGGCGTTCTGGAACAAGGTTTGCGTTACCTTGACGTTGGTCAGTACGTCCTGCGGGAAGATCGCGGGGCCAAGGTCGGCGGAGAACATCGGCGCCTTGCCGTCGAGCGTGTGCGAAAAGAAGTGATCCTGCCAGGCGGTGAGATTGCCGTTGCCATCCAGCGCCGCCTTGTAGGAGTGCAGACCGCCCGGACGGTAGTAGTCGTGGGTGGTGGTGTCTTCGCGGGTCCACTGCAATTTGACCGGGCGGCCTTCCATGCGGCGGGCGATGGCGGCGGCCTCGAACACGTAGTCGTTGCCCAGCTTGCGGCCAAAACCGCCGCCGATGCGGGTCTGGTGCATGATGGCGTTTTCCGCCGGCACGCTCATGATGGCGGCGAGGCCAGCTTCGCCGTTGAGCGGCATTTGGCTGGGCGCCCATACTTCGATCTTGCCTTCGCGGTAGAGCGCGGTGGTGACTTCCGGCTCAAGCTGGGCATGGGTGACGTAGGGATATTCGTACACGGCGGAGATCACCTTGGCGGCGCTTTGCATGGCGCCGGCGACATCGCCCTTGTTGACGACTTCCATCGGGCCGTCCTGGTTGACGGCGGCGAGCGCGCGTTCGCGCAGGTCTTCCCAGGTGCCGGTTTCGGCTTTGCTGGTGTCCCAGGCGACTTCGAGTTCGCGCTTGGCCTTGATCGCGGCCCAGGTGCTGGTGGCGACGATGGCGACGCCGCCGAACATGGCGCCGTTACCGGCGGCGGCGAGGAAGGCGCGCGGTTCGTCGAAGGGGGCGAGGATGAAGGCATCGACCACGCCCGGAAGCCCCTTGATGTGCTCTTCGTTGAAGGCCACCGCCAAGCCGCCGATCTGCGGGCACTTGGTGTAGGAGGCGTAGAGCATGTCCGGCAGCACGGTATCGGCGCCGAAGAGCGGCAGGCCGGTGACGATGGCGCGGTTGTCGACGCCGCTATGGCGCTTGCCGAGCAGGGTGAATTGCTCAGTGGTTTTCAGGGTCAGCGTGTCGGCCTCGGGCACCGGCATGGTGGCGGCCAGTTCGGCGAATTCGCTGTAGGGCCATTCGCGCTCGCTGGCAGCATGAATCACCTTGGTGTTGGCTGTGCTCAATTCCGCGACGTCGATATTCAACTGCTGTGCGGCGGCGGCCAGGATCATGGCGCGCGCGGTGGCGCCGGCCTGACGCATCGGCATCCAGTTGGTGGGAGTGGAGGTGGAGCCGCCGGCGAACTGGTTGCCGTACTTGCTGCGGTCGATGTCCGCTTGTACTACGTCCACGTCGGTCCAGGCGCAGTCGAGTTCTTCGGCGATGATCAGCGGCAGGCCGGTCTTGATGCCCTGGCCGCATTCGGGGTTCTTGGAGAAGATGTTGATGCGGCCATCAGGCTTGATCTGCACGTAGGGGCTGAGGGTATGTACCTCGACCGCCGCCGCGGCGTCCGCCTGTTGCGCCAGCGCTTTCGGCGCGATGCCAGCGGATACGCCGCCCAATACCAAGCCGCCCCCGGCGATGCCGGAGAGCTTGAAGAACTGGCGGCGGTTGAGCGGCGGCAGCGCGGGCGCCTCTGGCGCGGCGGGCTTTAGCTGCTCTTGGAAGAAGGCTTCGGTGGAGGTCAATTGAGAATTGATTTGCATGTTCATACGCGGGCTCCCTGAGCGGTGGCATCGTAGAAGGCGGTGGCGGTCGCGCCAGCGGCGGCCTTGATGGCGCGTCTGATACGGACGTAAGTGGCGCAGCGGCAGATATTGCCGGACATGGCGGCGTCGATGTCGGCGTCGCTGGGATTCGGGTTGTCGCGGAGCAGCGCGGTGGCGCTCATCAACTGGCCGGCCTGGCAGTAGCCGCATTGCGGCACGTCGTTTTCGATCCAGGCTTGTTGCAGGGCGGTCAGCGTGCCGTCGGCGGCGGCCAGCCCTTCGACGGTGGTGATTTCTTCGTTAGTGAGGTTGCCCACCGGAATCTGGCAGGAGCGCACCGGCGCGCCGTTCAGATGCACGGTGCACGCGCCGCACTGGGCGATGCCGCAACCGTATTTGGTGCCAAGGAGATTCAACTCATCCCTGAGCACCCACAATAATGGAGTGGATGGATCGAGATCTCCGATTTCCCGCGTTTGACCATTGACTCGCAAAGTTGCCATAACAACTCTCCCAGGTTCTGTGTGGTTGTTGATTAAGAGTGCGTGGCGGATTGCCGCGCACGGTCGCTACTGACACTGCCAATATAGAAAGGGGCTCAAAGTAAACCAGCGCGCCGGGTGAATCAAGGTCCAGCCCGTACTTTATACAAGGAAACGCGGCGAAAGATGCCTTTCGCCGCGCCGGTGAGAAAAGTTTGCGCTCACCCGTTAAACCGTGCCGCCGCGTCTACGGCATGACGTGTAAATGCCCCATCATGCCGACTTCGGCATGGTCGAGAATATGACAGTGGTACATCCACATGCCGGGGCGGTCATCGAAATGCACCGCCAGCCGCAAGGAGGTTTTGAAGGGCACGTCCACGCTGTCCTTCCACTGCGGAATCCAGCCCTCGTCCAGCACCTGGAAGAAAAAGCCGTGCATGTGGAAAGGATGGGAAAAGTCCGTGTCGTTATTGATGGTCCAAATCTCCGTGGTGCCCACCTTGGCTTCGATCGGTATCGCGCGTTCGTGCGGAATGCCGTTGATGCCCATCACCACCTTGCCGTCTTTATCGAAAGCGATGGTGAGGTTGATTTCGCGCTCGATCGCGTTGCTCAAATCGAGCGGCTCGTAGGGGATCAATTCCTCCGGCACCGGCGCCGCCTGCACTGGCTCGGCGTCCACCGTCACGATCCGCATGATGTCCTCGGGCACGCGGTAATACGTGGTGCCATAGCCGCGGTTGGTGGGGTACCAGCGCAAAAAGCCTTCCGAGCCCGGCTCATCGGGCGGGGTGAAGATCAGGTCCAGGCGCTCGCTGGGCACCAGCTTGAATTCATCGCGGGTTTCGCTGCGCGCCGCCAAGCCGCCGTCGCCGCCGATCTTCACCAGCGGCGCGCGCTTGTAACGCAGCGTGTAATAGCGCGAACGGGTGGCGTTGATGATGCGCCAGCGCTGCGGCTTACCCTGCCGCACCAACAGCGTGGGCTTGACCTTGCCATTGACCAACAGCACCTCGCCCTCGCGGCCAAACAGAAAACCAGCGGAGCCGCCGGAATCCATGGGCCGGAACTGCCCTTGCTCGTCCACGCCCATATCGGAGAACACCAATACCTGTTCGTCGCCGAAATCAGGCTCATTCGGGTCGTCCACGATCAGCGGCCCATACAGCCCCCAGCCAACCTGAGCGGCGGAATTGACGTGCGGGTGGTACCAAAACGTGCCGGCGTCCGGCAGCACGAAGTCATAAGTGAATACCTCGCCGGGCCGCACCGGGTCCATGGTGAAGCCGGGCACGCCGTCCTGATCGTTGGGTACGCGCAGGCCGTGCCAGTGCACGCTGGTGTCCTCGGGCAGGGAATTCTTGAAATGCACGATCACGCGGTCGCCCACCTTGGCGCGGATCAGCGGGCCGGGCAGCGAACCGTTATAGGTCCACACCGGCGTCAGCGTACCGGGGACGATCTCCATCTCGCGGATCACCGCCTCCAGATTGATTTCGAGAATGTTGGGGTCGGGGTTCAAATCCTCGGGAATCGCCAACGCCAGATCATCGGCCCAGCCCTCGGGTTGCGATACCGTGGCGGCATCAGGCAAAGCCGGCTGCGCCCACAGCGGGGCGCTGAACAAGGCGCAAAACGCCAGGGACCAGCAGATGGAAAGACGCATGGGCAAAGCCTCCGCTTATTTGATGGATCCACAATACATCGTTATGAAGGATAAATCACGCACACTCTGTGAATTGTGAAGACGGATTGTCAGCGCGGCGCTTACCGCTGGCAACCTTGCGCGGCTGCGTGCTGAGCTTTTTTGATGGCCGTCAAGCAAGCCCCGCCCAAAATCTACCCGGCGCTGGCGGGCGCGTCGTCGTCCACGTCGGCGAACAGCGCGGCGGCGGTGATGACCAGATCGACCGAATCGAAACGCACGTCGGCGCCGGCATCGAAGTCGTGCAATACCCACAAGCCATCGTTGCCTTTGCGGTAGACGCTGGTGTGGCGCTCGTCGAGGTCGATAAAGACGATTTCGCTCAGCGAGGGGATGCGCCGGTATTGCGCGGATTTTTTGCCCAAATCGTAAGCGGCGGTGCTTGGCGACAGGATTTCGACGATGAGCGTAGGCTCGCGCGTCACCACCGACTGGCCCAAGCGATCAGCCTGGTTGCAGGTGACGACGACATCGGGATAGAAGAAATCGCTGCTGTCAGCGGCGGCGACTTTCATGTCGGCCATGAACGCGCGGCAAGGGGTGCCCGCAAGATGCTGGCGTAGCGCAAAGGCCACATTCATACTCGCCGTGATATGCCGCGCCTGCGCCCCCGCCATCGCGTACACCTCGCCTTCGACGAATTCATGGCGTTCGGTCTGCCCGGCCTCCCAGGCCAGAAATTCCTCGGCGCTCATGTTGGTTTTGATGGCTGCGTTTCCCATGACGTCCTCGCGGGTAGTAAGCATGGCCGAGTATCGCCGCGCCTGCCGGTTCCCGCAAGAGCAAAGCAGGGCGGAAGCTGTAACCCATGCGCCCGCCAACTCCTTCCCCCGTTCACGGGGGAAGGCGAGGATGGGGGCGCAGCCACTACTGTCCCACAATTTCCCAATCTGAATAAACAAAGCCTGAGCTAACTTGCTATGCTGTAGTTACCACACCGCAGCAAATCAAGGAGCCCAGGCTTTGTCACATAATAATACGGCGTTTCATCAACTGCTCAAACCGCTTTGCCGACATGAATTCGA
>JAITMI010000214.1 GCA_031277435.1 Pseudomonadales bacterium | reverse complement strand
GAGATTCATGGCTCGGCGATGATTTCGGTGAACTGCATGCTGTGCAGTTGCGCGTAAGCGCCGCCCAATTTCAGCAAGGCTTGATGCGTGCCCTGCTCCACGATCTGGCCCTGCTCCATCACTACGATCAGATCGGCCTTCTCGATGGTGCTCAAGCGATGCGCGATGACCAGCGTGGTGCGGCCTTGCATGAGGTAATCGAGCGCGTTTTGGATGTAGCGTTCCGACGCGGTGTCGAGCGCTGAAGTGGCTTCGTCGAGAATCAGAATCGGCGCGTCCTTGAGCAAGGCGCGGGCGATGGCGAGGCGCTGGCGCTGCCCGCCTGAGAGCAGGAGGCCGTCGTCGCCGACCAGCGTATCAAGGCCCAAGGGCAAGGCGTCGATGAATTCCAGTGCATTGGCATGGCGCAGCGCTTCGCGCAAAAGTTCATCGCTGGCGCCTTTCAATTCGCCTTGCGCCACGTTGTCGCGGATGCTGCCGTTAAATAGCACCACTTGCTGGCTCACCAGCGCGATGTGATGGCGCAGATTGGCCAAGGTGTAATCGCTGTGCGCAACGCCATCGAGCAGTATTTGACCGCTTTGTAATTCATAAAAACGCGGCAGCAAATTCACCAGCGTGGATTTACCGGAGCCGGAGCGGCCAACGATCGCCACCGTTTGCCCTGGCCGGCAATGCAGATTGACGCCGCGCAGCACGGCGTCCGTGCTTTCACTGTAGCCGAAACCCACGTCACGGAATTCGATGTCACCGCGCACGCGCGCTACGCTTACCACGCCGGTATCTTGCTCCTGTGGCGTGTCGAGCAAGGCAAAAATACTGGAAGCGGCGGCCAGACCTTTTTGAATATCAGAATTGGTTTTCGAGGTTTGCCGTACCGGTTTGAGCAGCATACCGGCCAAGGTGATGAATTCCACGAACTGCCCTGGCGTCATGACGGCCAGCACTTCCGGCGACATGGCCAGCCAGAGCAGAAACGCCAAGGCCGAAGCGACCAGAAACTGGATGATGGGCGCGCTGATCGCGGCGGTCAGCACCAGCTTGAGGTTCTGCCGGGTATTGATGTCACTGACCGCGTTGAAACGCTCGGCAATTTGCCCGCTGGCGCCGAATACGCGAATGACTTTCAAGCCCTTGAGCGTTTCGCTGAGTATCTGCGTAACATCGCCCATCGAGGTCTGAATGCGCTTACTGTGCTTGCGGAATTTACCCGAGGCATATACCACTACCAAGGCTATCAGCGGCGTGATGGCGACAAATATCAGCGTCAGTTTCCAGTTGAGGTACAAAAGGCCGCCGACGATGAAAATAATGGTGGCGCCTTCGCGCAAAAGCACCGCCAGCGCGTCACTTACCGCGGCGGAAATCTGCGACACGTTGAAGGTGACCGCCGAGATCAGATGGCCGCTGTTGTTGCGGTCGTAGTATTGCACGGGCAGCGTTAATAGCCGTTCCAAAACCTGACAACGCAGGTGGTGGATGATGCGGAAAGCCAGCGACGCCATGCCATACGAACCCAGGAAGCCGCCAATGCCGCGCAGCAGCACGATGAGCATCAATAGCACCGGGAACAGCAAACGCGCGTCATCAACCTTGACCAGTGTGAGAGGGAAAATCAGACGGCTATCGTTGGTCAACACCGTGCCGGTCTGAATGCTGTCGATCATCACCCCGACCAGCCTGCCAAAATACAGGTTCATCGATCCGTACAAGGCAAAGCCCACAATGCCAGACAGCGCCAGAAACCACAGGGGACGCAGGTAGCTCAGCAGGCGTTTATAGAGCGCGAAACTGCTGAGTTCTTCCGTCTTGATGCCTGTCATGTCAGTTGCCGTCACGCTGGCGAGTGGTGATGCTGAGCTGGGAAATACCCAAGCGCGCCAAGGCATCGAGCGCGGTGACTACGCTTTGATGCTCGGTTTCGGCGTCGGCGCTGAGCGCGACCGTGATGCTGGAATCGCCGCCGCTCAACTCCTGGAGCCGGCTGCTGAGCGTGGCGAACGAGTTGTCGGGCAACAAACGGCCATTGACGGTGTAGGCGCCATTGCGCGCTACCAGGATTTCGATACGCGGCACGGCGCTTTGTCCGCTCAGGCCCGCATCGGCCACCGGCAAATTGACCGCCAGGTTGCTTTGTTTGGTGAAAGTGGTGGTGACCACGAAAAAAATCAGCAATAAAAATACGATGTCGATCAGCGAAGTCAGATCGATGCCGGGCTCCGCCTTGAGGCTGCGTTTGAATTTCATTCTTGCGCCTCTCTCGCCCGGTTACTGTACAGCGCGTCCACCAGCTTGATTGATTCGCGTTCGAGTTCCATTACCAAGCCATCCACGCGGCGCAAAAACAAGCGGTAGCACAATAACGAAGGAATCGCCACCGAGAGCCCGGCGGCGGTGGTGATCAGCGCCTTGGCGATGCCGCCAGCAAGCTGGTTGGGGTTGCCGGTGCCGGCGGTGGTGATGTCGTTAAAAATATCGATCATGCCAAATACCGTGCCCAAGAGGCCAAGCAGCGGGCTGATTGAGGCGATGGTGCCGAGTATGTTGAGGTAGCGTTCCAATTCGTGTACCACATGCGCGGCGGCCTGTTCGATGCTTTCGACCATGATGGCGCGGCCCGCCT
>JAITMI010000103.1 GCA_031277435.1 Pseudomonadales bacterium | reverse complement strand
CAGGGCCAAGAGTTCCGGCGTAGTGCCGGAGTTGGACAAGGCGACTACCACGTCCTCGCGCGTCACCATGCCAATGTCGCCGTGGCTGGCTTCCGCCGGATGCACGAAATAAGCCGGCGTGCCGGTGCTGGCGAGCGTGGCGGCGATCTTGTTGGCGATGTGGCCCGACTTGCCCATGCCCATCACCACCACGCGGCCCTGGCAAGCAAGCATGAGCTGGCAGGCTTTGACGAAGGACGCATCAAGGCGTTCTTGTAACGCGGAGATGGACGCGGCTTCCAACCGGATTGTGTTCTGGGCCGTGCACAGCAGACGGTCGGATGACATGGGCGGTACCTGAGAAACAGCGCGGCAGTTTATGTCAATTGCCATGCCTTGCAAACCAGCCACGTTTATCCGGCTTTTATCCGCAAGCGCGCGGCGGCGCTTTAAGGTAGAATCCGCGCATTTTTTCGAGTAGGGCGCGGCTCCTCATGGCTTTACAGTGCAGTGACATTCAGCGGCTTCTGGAGCCGGCCTTCAGCGGCGCCAGCATCGAGGTGCAGGGCGGCGAGGGCAAATACCAGGTCGCCATCGTATCACCGGCGTTTGAGGGGCAAAGCCGCGTCAAACGGCAGCAGAGCGTCTACAAAGCGCTCAATGCGCAGATTCAAAGCGGCGCCATTCACGCCGTATCGATGTTACTCAGTACCCCGCAAGAAGCGGCGGTTCGCCCCTAGCGCTTCGCTACTAACAGGGAGTTCTCTCTTGGATAAACTCGCCATTCAGGGCGGCCAGCGGCTCAGCGGAGAAATCCGCATCGCTGGCGCCAAAAACTCCGCGTTGCCGATCATGGCGGCGGCGCTGCTCACTCCCGACGTCCTCACCATCGGCAATTTGCCACATCTGTACGACATCACCACCATGCTGGAATTGCTCGGCTGCATGGGAGTGGAATCGATGGTGGGCGAAAAGCTCAACGTCGAGATCAACAGCGGCACCATCCGCGAATTCAACGCGCCCTATGACCTGGTGAAAACCATGCGCGCCTCGATCCTGGTGCTGGGGCCGATGCTCTCGCACTACGGTGAAGCGCAAGTGGCGCTACCCGGCGGCTGCGCCATCGGCAGCCGGCCGGTGAATCTGCACTTGGCGGCGCTGAAGAAAATGGGCGCCGACATCGCGGTGGAAAACGGCTACATCCATGCCAATACGCATGGCCGGCGCCTCAAAGGCGCGCACATTCTGATGGACGTAGTCACCGTCACCGGCACCGAAAACGTGATGATGGCGGCGGCGCTCGCCGAAGGGCAGACCATCATCGAAAACGCCGCGCGCGAACCGGAAGTGGTGGATTTGGCGCGCTGCCTGCGCGCGATGGGCGCCGACATCAGCGGCGAAGGCAGCGCTACCATCACCATCAACGGCGTCGCGCGGCTCAATGGCTGCGAATACCCGGTGATGCCCGACCGCATCGAAACCGGCACCTATTTGATCGCCGCCGCCGCCACCCGTGGCCGCATCAAGGTCAAGGACACCTGGCCGCACATTCTCGACGCGGTGTTGAGCAAGCTGGAAGAAGCCGGCGCCGTCATCGAGGTGGGCGACACCTGGATCAGCCTCGACATGGAAGGCCGCCGCCCGCGCGCGGTATCGCTCACCACCGCGCCTTATCCGGCGTTCCCCACCGACATGCAGGCGCAGTTCACCGCACTCAACGCGGTGGCGGAAGGCTCCGGCTCGATCACCGAAACCGTATTCGAAAACCGCTTCATGCACATCCACGAAATGAACCGCATGGGCGCCGACCTGCGCGTGGAAGGCAACACCGTGATCTTCCGCGGCGTGCCCCGGCTCAAGGGCGCGCCGGTGATGGCCACCGACTTGCGCGCCTCGGCCAGCCTCATCATTGCCGGGCTGGTGTCGGATAACGAAACCGTGGTCGATCGCATCTATCACATCGACCGCGGCTACGAATGTATCGAGGAAAAACTGCAACTGCTCGGCGCCAAAATCCGCCGCCTGTCCTAATGATGAACGCCATGACCGATCAAACGCTGGTGATCGCCCTCACCAAGGGCCGCATCCTCGACGAAGTGCTGCCGCTCTTGGCACAGGCCGGCGTGATGCCCACCGAAGACCTCAACAAAAGCCGCAAACTGATTTTCGATAGCAACCTGCCCAACGTGCGCCTGATGGTAATCCGCGGCTCCGACGTGCCCACTTACGTTGAACTTGGCAGCGCCGACATCGGCATCGCCGGCAAGGACATGATTCTGGAATACGGCTCGCGCGGCTTTTATGAACCGCTCGATCTTAAAATCGCCCGCTGCCGTTTGATGACCGCGGCGCCGGTTGGCGCCACACTCGACGCGCCGAGGCTGAGAGTCGCCAGCAAGTTCGTCAACGTCGCCAAACAGTATTTTTCCGAACAGGGGCGGCAGGTGGACATCATCAAGCTCAACGGCGCGCTGGAACTGGCGCCGATCATGGGGCTGTCCGACTGCATCGTCGATATCGTCGATACCGGCAACACCCTGCGCGCCAACGGCCTCGAACCGCGCGAAATGATCGCCGAAGTCAGCACCCGCGTGATCGTCAACCGCGCCTCGATGAAGATCAAGCACGCGCTGGTGCAAAGTTTGCTGACGCGATTGGAACGGGCGGTAGGATAAAGCGGCGCCGCGGACACCCCCTCCCCCGCGTGCGGGGGAAGGGGTAGAACGTGTTTACGATAAACGCCAGTGACAATTTGAATGACCAGTAAGGTAATCCCATGACCCTCACCATCCGCAAACTCAATGCCTCCGACACGGGTTTCGCCGCCGCGCTCGACGCCGCGCTGGCCTGGGAAGCCTTGGCCGACGCCACGGTCGAAAACCGCGTGCGCGAGATCATCGGCGACGTGCGCGCGCGCGGCGATGCGGCTGTTTTGGACTGGACCAATCGTTTCGATAAGGTCAACGCCAGCGACATGAGCGCGCTGTGCATCGCGCCAGAGCGGCTGCGGCAAAGTCTCGACAACTTGCCGCAAGATCAAGCGCAAGCGCTGCGTAGCGCGGCACAGCGCATTCGCTACTATCACGAAAAACAGAAACAGGAATCCTGGCACTATCAAGAAGCGGACGGCTCCCTCTACGGCCAGCGCATCACGCCGCTCGATCGCGTCGGCATGTACGTGCCCGGCGGCAAGGCCAGTTATCCTTCCACCGTATTGATGGACGCGATTCCCGCGCGGGTGGCGGGCGTCGGCGAAATCGTCGCCACGCTGCCCACGCCGAACGGCCAGATGAACGAACTGGTATTGGCGGCGCTGGCCTTGGCGGAAGTGGACCAGGTGTTCACCGTCGGCGGCGCGCAGGCGGTGGCGGCGCTCGCTTACGGCACGCAAAGTATTCCGCGGGTGGACAAGATCGTCGGCCCCGGCAACGTGTACGTGGCGGCGGCCAAGAAGCAGGTGTTTGGCCAAGTGGGCATCGACATGCTGGCCGGCCCCTCGGAAATTCTCATCATCTGCGACGGCGACACCAATCCCGATTGGATTGCGATGGATTTATTTTCCCAAGCCGAACACGACGAAGCCGCGCAGTCCATTTTGATCTGCCCCGACGCCGCCTTCATCGACAAAGTAGAACGCAGCATCAATAATTTGCTGCCGTTCATGGAACGCCGCGCCATCATCGAAGCGTCCTTGCACGCGCGTGGACTCATGATCGAAGTCAAGGATCTGGCGCAAGCGGCGGAAGTCTGCAACCGCATCGCGCCGGAGCATCTGGAATTGTCAGTAGAAAATCCGGAGCAACTGTTACCGCTGATCCGCCACGCTGGCGCCATCTTCATGGGCCGCTACACCAGCGAAGCGCTCGGCGATTACTGCGCCGGCCCCAGCCACGTCCTGCCCACCTCCGGCACCGCGCGTTTTTCCTCGGCACTCGGCGTGTACGATTTTCAGAAGCGTTCCTCGCTGATCCACTGCTCCCCCGCCCAAGCGCGGCAACTGGCGCCAGCCACCGCCACGCTGGCGCGCAGCGAAGGCTTGACCGCTCACGCGCGCTCGGCGGAGTTGCGGGCGGAGTAGGGCGCGCACGCTTGCGGGGGCAGGCAGGCGCGGCCATAATCGAACCGGTTCACCATCCGCGAGGGCTTCATGGGACACGCCGCACACCAAATCAAGATGACCGCTGAGGAGTTCCTGGCCTGGGAGGCTGGGCAAATGGAAGAACGCCATGAGTTCGTCGATGGTGAAGTGTTCGCGATGGCGGGCGCGGAGGATCGGCATAACGTGGTCAGCATGAATGTGGTTTTCGCCCTGCGCCAGCGCCTCGCCGGCACGCCTTGCCGCGCCTACATGGCCGATATGAAAGTCGCCTCCGCCA
>JAITMI010000029.1 GCA_031277435.1 Pseudomonadales bacterium | reverse complement strand
TTGACGCCTACGCACAATAAATCATCGAGATTCATCACCAGCGAATCTTGCGAAATGCCCTGAAATACTTCCGGGTCGCCGCTTTCCTTGTAGGCGAGATAGGCGAGGATGGACTTGGTGCCGCTGCCGTCGGAATGAATGATGTTGCAATTGTCGGGGTTGCCGGTCAAAAAATCTTCGGTGATTTTACAGAACGAATGTTTGAAAAGTCCGTGGTCGAGTTTGTCCACCACTTTATGTACTTCGGTCTTGTCCGAGGATACGCCGCGCGCCTTGTAGCGGCCCTGGCTTTCGTCCCGCTCGGCCACTTGGTAGCCGCTGCGGTTCGCCGCCTTGATGAGTCTGCGGAATTCCAAGAGACGCATGGCCTTGGCTACGGTATTCACCGCCAAGTCGTGTTCCTTGGCCAGCGCGCGTAAGGATGGCAGCCGCGCACCGGCCATAAGTTCACCGGCATTGATCTTGAAATGAATTTGATCGACCAGTTGCTGAAATACGGGGACGGTGCTGGATGGATCGAGCGTGAGCTTCATGAGGTGGCTCCTGGGAATCTGTATCAGTAGTTTGATACAGATTATGCAAGGACGCAAGCGCGGAATTCAACCGCTGAGGCCCAATTCATCCATGATGCCGGGCGGCTGGCGCGAGGCCAGCACTTTGTCGATGCGGCGGCCATCCATGTCGATGACCTCGAAACGCCAGCCATTCCAGTCGAGTTTGTCGCCGGTGGCGGGGAGGCGGTCGAGCAAGAGCAGGATCAAACCGCTGAGCGTGTGATAGTAAGCGCTGTCCTGTTCCGGAAAGCGCGACACGCCGAGACATTCGGCGAGTTCCGGCAAGGGCAGCGCGCCGTCGAGCAGCCAGGAGCCATCCTCGCGCTGATGCGCGCGGCTGTCGGCGGCGGAGGCGAGGCCGAAATGGCCGGTCACCGCTTCCAATAAATCCTGCAAGGTCACCATGCCGACGATGGAGCCGTATTCGTCCACGATGAACGCCATCTGTTGATTGCGTTCGCGGAAGAGTTCCAGAAGTTCCAGTCCAGTATTATTTTCCAGCACGTAGGACGCGGGTTCCACCAAGGCGCGAAAATCAATGGCGCCATGTTCGTTGCCGTTTTCAAACAGGGCCCCCATCAGGCGTTTGGTGTGCACCACGCCCAGCATCTGGCCGAGATCGCCGTCGCATACCGGAAAACGCGAATGGTGGCTGTGAATGAGCCGGCTCAGTTGCTGTTCGGGCGGCTGATTGACGTCGATCCACACGATTTCGTTGCGCGGCACCATGAAGGAACGTAGCGGGCGCTCATCGAGCCCGAACAGACGCCGCACCATCGCGTGTTCCTCGGGCTCGATCACGCCGGCTTCGGAGCCTTCGAGCAAAACCGCCTGAATTTCCGCCTCGGTAACTTGCGCGCGGTCCTGATTGCGCTGGCCCAAGAGTGCCAGCACCGCGTTGGTGAAGAAGGCCAGCAGGTACACGAAGGGGCGCGTCAGCCAGCTCAACAGTGACAGAGGCCGCGCCGCCAGCCGCGCCAAGGGTTCGGGGTGTAATTGACCGAGCCGTTTAGGAACCAGTTCACCCAGCACGATGGACAAAAACGTAATGCTGAGCACCACGATGGCGGTGGCGCTGTTTTGCGCCGCGCGCGGTCCAAAACCCTGCGCGTGCAGCCACTCGGCCACCGGCGCCGCCAATACCGCCTGGCCGACGATGCCGTTCAAGAGGCCAATCGAGGTAATGCCGATCTGCACCGTGGATAAAAAATGCGTGGGCTTTTCGCCCAGGCGGATCGCCAGCGCGGCGCTGCCATCGCCCTCGTCGGCCAAGACTTGCAGACGCGAGCGGCGCGCGGTAACCAGCGCAATTTCCGACATGGCGAAAGCGCCATTGAGTAAAATCAGCAGCAATAGCAGCAGCACTTCCATGAAAGCAACCTCGAACGAAGCGCGTAAGACGATGCGCCTCAGAACTGTCCGTAATCGATGACGTCGTCAAAATAACCAGTGACGGTCAGCGTGATGGTGACGGGAAATTCGTTGTAATTAAGCCAGAACCAGCCATGTTCGCCAGCGAAGGGCGCGGTGAGCGAGCCGTAACCGCCGGTGCCTTCGTCTTCTTCCTTGTAACGCACGAAGAAATCCGGGCCGAAGGACGGATCGTGGCCGTGCATATCGACATACACGGTGCCTTGATCCACCTGCCAGGAAAACAGCATCACCTTGCCTTCCTGCATTTTAAGTTTTACTTCGGTTTCGGCTTCCGCCGCCAGTTCGACGCTCAGCGTGCGCGTTTGGGGCGCTTCGCTTTGATCCTGAAACACGGCGGGATTAGGCAGCGGCGTTGGCTCGCCGAACTCGGGAATTTCCACTTCGCGCAGCGCTTGGTTGCCGCCGATCACGTCATTGAGCGTAACGCTGCGCGCTGGTGGCGCGGCCAGTTCGCTAAGCCCGCTGAGGCGGCCAAAGCCGGAAGGATCGATACCGTATTCCGCTGGCAATACCACCAGCAAGAACACGATCAGGGCGCCGAGCGCGCTGCCGAGCGTGGCGAACAACAGTTTTTTGGAAGAGGGGGGATTCGGGGAAGCGGACATGGCCGGTGCTCCTAGCGCGAATAAAAATCAGGAAAGAAAATAACCCGTGAGTTGATAAGCCATCAGCAGAAAACCGCAGCTCATGATAAAGACGTTGCTGGCGAAGGCGCCGCGCAGAAAACTCGGGCTTTGGCGCCAGTATTGGAACGCTAATAACATCAAAGCCAAAGCGGCGAGCTGGCCCAATTCCACGCCAATGTTGAAAGCCAGAATGTTGGGTACCAGGCCATCCGGCGATAGCGTGTAATCCTGCAACTTGGTGGACAGTCCAAAACCGTGCGCCAAGCCAAACACGAATACCTCCGCCTTGTTGTTGATGTAAACGCCAAGCCGCGCGAAACCACCGAGATTGTCGAAGGCTTTATACACCACGGAAAAGCCGATCAGCGCATCCACCAAGTAAGCATTGGCGCGGATGCCGCCGAGCACGCCGAGCAGTAGCGTCAAGCTATGGCCCAGGGCAAACAGGCTGACATATATCGCCACGTCGCGCAGGCGGTACAAAAAGAAAATCACCCCGGCCAGGAACAATAAATGATCGTAGCCGGTGAACATGTGCTTGGCGCCCAGGTACAAATAAGGGAAAAAGTGTACGCCCGCCACGCTTTGAATATAGGCCGCGTCACTTTCGGCCACGCCATGCGCGAAGGCGGCGCTGGCGGCCAAGCTCAATAGCGCGAGAAATGTGGAACAAGAAATGGGTAAAGCGCGAAGCTGTCGCATGAGCCGGGGCTGCCTCCTTGTCAATGAGCGCAAGGCTAGCACAGAGGCCGCACGAGGGCGACTGTGGCCAAGCGCGCCCAAGTTGGCGATGATGACGCCTTCTTTATTAAAGCACCACCTTGCGATGTCCACGCTCTCGCCCCAGCTTTGTTTATGCGACTGTTTATACGGCCATCTCGCCGCTACTGACGCGCCGCTGCCCACGCCATTGACGCAGTTGCCCTGCGTGCAGGATCCCGCGCTGTGCCCCGTGGGTACGACGCATCTTTTATGGCGCGGCGCGCAAGGCTTGGCGCTCGGCCCGGTGAATTTGCCCTACGCGCAAGCCACGCGCGTGGACTTTTGCGACCCCGCCTTGCTTTATCGTTTGCGTAGCAGCGGCAAGCGCCAAGGCATTGGCAAAGCGGTGGGGCTCGACAAAGCCAAAACCCCGCCGCGCGTGCTCGATGCCAGCGCCGGCCTGGGCCGCGATGCCCTGGTATTGGCGCATCTCGGCTGCGAGGTGGAATTAATGGAACGCTCGCCCTGGATCCATGCCTTGCTCGAAGACGGCCTCACGCGCGCGCGTGACGCGCAAGAACCCATCGTGCGCGAGGCGGCAAGCCGGATGCGCTTATTTTTTGGCGATGCCCGCGACCGCCTGCAAACGCTGCGCGGTACCGAAGCAGCGCCGGACGTGGTCTATCTTGACCCCATGTTCCCGCCCAAACGTAAAAGCGCCGCGGTCAAAAAAGACATCGGCGTGCTGCAAACCGTGCTCGGTCCCGATGAGGATTTAGAACAAGTGTTACAACTGGCGCTGAGCGTAGCGCGCAAGCGCGTAGTGGTGAAACGCCCGCCCGATCAGCACGAAATTCCCGGCCCCGCGCCGAGTTTTACGCTCAGCGGCAAGGCGGCGCATTTTAGTGTTTATGTGAAG
>JAITMI010000347.1 GCA_031277435.1 Pseudomonadales bacterium | reverse complement strand
GTTCGCCTGGATGGCTCTGAGCCCCGCCAATGCCGCTGGCCGCTTGCCGCCGCATGTGTGGGACGCGGAGCCCGATCCGGCCTTGCCGGCCTTGGAGTTCAGCACCGCCGAACATTGTTTTCCCGCGGGTAAGCGACGCCTCGTGCTGAGCAATTCCTTCGCCTTTGGCGGCAACAATGCCGCGCTGATTCTGGGAGCCGCCTGACGATGAACCCGCCAATAGCCGAACTTTTGCCACACTCTGGCGCTATGGTCCTGCTCGACGAATTGTTATTCTGCGAAGGTGAGCGTTTGCGCGCCAAGGCCACGGTGCGCCCCGGCCCCTACAGCGACGCCGACGGCAGCCTGCCGTCCTGGCTTGGCATCGAAATCCTGGCGCAGGGCGTGGCGGCCTGGGTCGGCTGGGAGGCTTGGCAAGCGGGCCGCGAGGTGCAATTGGGCTTTCTCTTGGGCACGCGGCGCTATGAATGCGAATTGGAGCGTTTGCCGGCGGGCATGGTGTTGATCGTCGATGTCGAACGCTCCATGCAGGACGGTAACGGCATGGGCGTTTTTGAATGTTCATTGTTTGATGGCGCGATCGACGGCGCCTCGGCAATCGCCCGCGCGCGCCTTAATCTTTACCAGCCCAACGATGTAGTCGACTATACCCAGGAACCCCCTCCTCAAGAGTCAATTTCCGCATGAATGCTGCTCCCATTCTCGTCACCGGTTCCAGCCGGGGCATCGGCCGCGCCATCGCGCTGGCCTTGGCCGATGCCGGCCATGACCTCGTGCTGCATTACCGGCGTCAGGCCGATGAGGCACAAGCCGTGCGCGACGAGATACAGCGCAAAGGCCGCGCCGCGCGCGTGCTGTGCTTCGATGTATCCGACCGTGCGCAGTGCGCGCGGATTCTGGAAGAAGATGTAGCAGCGCATGGCGCCTACTATGGCGTGGTCTTGAACGCTGGGCTCAGCCGCGATGGCGCTTTCCCGGCCTTGACGGGGGAGGACTGGGACCAGGTACTGCGCACCAATCTCGATGGTTTTTACAACGTGCTGTCGCCGCTGATGCTGCCGATGATCCGCCGCCGCGCCCCTGGCCGCATTGTCTGCATGACTTCGGTTTCAGGCCTGATCGGCAATCGCGGCCAAGTCAATTACAGCGCTTCCAAGGCGGGCCTCATCGGCGCCGCCAAGGCGCTGGCGGTGGAGCTGGGCAAGCGCCACATCACGGTCAATTGCGTGGCGCCAGGGTTGATCGACACCGACATGATCGACGCGCAAGTGCCGGTCGAAGAAATCCTCAAGGCGGTGCCCGCACAGCGCATGGGGAAGCCGGAGGAGGTCGCCGCCGCGGTGGTGTTTCTCATGTCGGCGGCGGCGGGCTACATCACCCGCCAAGTGCTGGCGGTTAATGGGGGGCTTTGCTGATGCGGCGCGTGGTGGTGACGGGCATGGCGGGGATCAGCGCCTTGGGGGAGGACTGGACAACCATCGAGGCGGCTTTCAACAGCGGGCGCAATGCCGTGCGCTACATGCCGGATTGGGAACGCTTTGCTGATCTCAATACCAAGCTGGGCGCGCCGATTCCCGATTTCGTAGCGCCAGCGCATTGGACGCGCAAGCAGTTGCGCAGCATGGGCAGGGTATCGCAATTGGCGGTTTACGCCGCCGAACGCGCGCTGCTGGATGCCGGCTTGCTGGAGGATGCCACCATAAGCGATGGCCGCATGGGCGTTGCCTGCGGTTCGTCCACCGGCAGCACGGCGGAGGTTCGCGCTTTTGGCAACATGCTGCTCAACAACGTCACCGATGATTTGAACGCCAATTCCTACGTGCGCATGATGCCGCACACGGCGGCGGCCAACGTCGGCATTTTTTTCGGCCTGAAAGGGCGCATCATTCCCACCTCCAGCGCCTGCACCTCGGGCAGCCAAGGCATAGGCTATGCTTACGAAGCGGTCAAATATGGGCGCCAAGCCTTGATGCTGGCTGGCGGCGCCGAAGAACTGTGCCCCAGCGAAGCCATCGTATTTGATGCCTTGTACGCCACCAGCCAGATGAACCAAACGCCACAATTGACCCCGCGCCCATACGATAAACGGCGCGATGGCCTGGTAATAGGCGAGGGCGCCGGCATGCTGGTGCTGGAAGATCTCGATCACGCGGTGGCGCGCGGCGCGCGGATTCATGCCGAAATCGTCGGCTTCGGCAGTAATTCCGATGGCAGCCACGTCACCCGCCCGGAAGCGGCCACCATGCGCGTCGCCATGGAACTGGCCCTGCGCGACGCGGAGCTGGCGCCCGAAGCCATCGCCTACGTCAATGGGCATGGCACGGCGACGGAGCAGGGCGATATCGCGGAAACGCAGGCCACCGCCGCGCTGTTTGGTTCGCGCATGAGCATCAGTTCGCAAAAAAGTTATCTGGGGCATACGCTGGGCGCCTGCGGCGCTTTGGAATCATGGTTCAGTATTGAAATGCTCAAGCGCGACCGCTATAGCCCCACCTTGAATCTGACCGAGCCCGATCCCTTGTGCGCGGAACTCGACTACATCATGGGCGGCGCGCGTATCGCCAGCAACGAATACGTCATGAACAACAATTTTGCCTTCGGCGGTATCAATACGTCCTTGATATTCCGCCGCTGGCGCTGATTTTTAACAACTGTTTGGTCTATATCCATGGAACACCGTGAAATCATCATCATCGGCGCCGGCCCCGCGGGCGCCATCGCCGCCGGGCTACTCAAACGTCACGGACACGACGTGTTAGTTTTGGAACGCCAGCAATTTCCCCGCTTCTCGATTGGCGAAAGCCTGCTGGCGCATTGCATCGAATATATCGAAGAAGCCGGTATGCTCGATGCCGTGCTCGCCGAAGGCTTCCAGATGAAAACCGGCGCCGCCTTCGCCTGGGGCGAGCGCCGCGCCATGTTCGATTTCCGCGATAAATTTTCGCCCGGCCCCGGTACTACCTTCCAGGTGCTGCGTTCGCGTTTTGACCAAATTCTGGCTGACGAGGCAGCGCGCCAAGGCGCGGAAGTGCGTTATCTGAAGGAAGTAGTGGCGGCGGATTTCAGCGGCGAGCTGCCCGTATTGCAAGTCCGCGATGTTGGCGCGCAAAGCGAAGCGCGCCCGATCACGGCGCGTTTCGTGCTGGACGCCAGCGGTTATGGCCGCGTGCTGGCGCGCCTTTTGGATTTGGAACGTCCGAGCAATTTTCCGCCGCGCAAGGCCATCTTCACTCATATTGAAGACCACATCGACGAGCCGAGTTTCGATCGTGGCAAAATTCTGGTCAGCGTGCATCCGGACGAACCGGATATCTGGTATTGGCTGATTCCTTTCGCCAAGGGCCGCTGCTCGTTCGGCGTGGTGGGTTTGGAGGAGCGGCTACAGTGCGACGCCAGCGAGCTGATGCCCAAGCTGCGCCAGATGCAACTAGAGGCGCCGAATTTGCGCAGCCTCTTGGCCAACGCGGTGTGGGATACGCCGGCCAATACCATCGGCGGCTATTCCGCCAGCGTCAGCACGCTGCATGGCCCCGGCTTCGCGCTGCTCGGCAATGCCGCCGAATTTCTCGACCCGGTGTTTTCCTCGGGCGTGACGATCGCCATGCACTCCTCCAAGCTCGCCGCTGACCTCTTGCATCGTCAATTGGGCGGGGCGAGCGTCGATTGGCAAACGGAATTCGCCGAGCCCTTGCTGCGCGGCGTGGACACCTTCCGCACCTATGTCGAAGGCTGGTACGACGGCAGCTTCCGCGACGTGGTGTTCTATACCAAGGCTCAGCCCGAAATCCGCCGCATGATCGCCTCGATCCTGGCCGGTTATGCCTGGGATGAGAACAATCCCTTCGTGGCCGAACACCGGCGCCGCCTGCGCATGTTGGCCGAGGTGTGCCGTACCGCGCAGAACGCGCCCGCATGAGCGGCGCGGCTTGCGCCAGTACTTTACATTCAAGACGAAATTTTTCGAATGCAAAAAATCACGATGCCGCTGTTATTGGCGGCGGTTCTTTTTCTCAGCGCCTGTTCATTATCGAAAATATCAGCAGGCGCGGATTCGACGCCCGCAAGCTGTCCCCTTGACCTTGAAGCCGAAGCGGATCGCCTGGCGCAAGCGCAGCTTCGGGACAAGCGCTTCTCTGGTTTGGTGATTGGCGTCCAGCTTGCCGATGGCAGCGAGCATTTCTTCGGCTATGGGCGCACTTCCGAAACCAATCCAGAAGTGCCTGGCGCGGATACGGTTGCGGCCATCGGATCACTGACCAAGGGGCTGGTTGGCGCATTGACCCAAAGCCTTATCGAAGACGGGACCATCCACTGGGACGACCGCTTGGTTTTCCCCGAATCCGTGCATCCCAGCGAATCCGCCAGACAAATCACCTTGCGTGAACTGGCGACGCATTCCTCTGGCCTGCCCCGGCAACCGCAGACTTTCGAATTCTTCA